>DATKAU010000143.1:0-5692 GCA_035514655.1 Anaerolineales bacterium | reverse complement strand
CCAATCCATCCCTGCCGCGGCGGATCAGGAGGACTTCGTTTCAATGGGCATGAACACTGCCATCAAGAACGGACAGATATTGGATAATGCATTCGGTGTATTGGGAATTGAATTCATGGCGGCAGCGCAGGCAATGGACTTTCGACAATTCCTGCCCGGGCATGGCACAAATAAAGCGCGGGAGGTGATTCGCAAATACGTTGAGCATCTCGAAGTGGATCGTCCGCTGTATAACGATCACAATGCAATGAAGAAGCTTGTTCAATCGGGGGAGATTTTGAATGAAGTGGAAAACGTAACGGGAGCGCTGGGCTGATGTTCATTATTATGTATCACTCTCTTTTGATCGGTGCGTCGTTGTTCGCGCCGATTCCGTTTTTGGACGAAAAACTTGCGGCATTTCTCTGGAAGCGGATGGTCTCTGAACTGGCGAAAAATCATAAACGCACGCTGAGCGAAGAGCAATTGGCGGCGTTGTCCTATCAATACAAGTTTGTACTCTCAGGCGGTTGCTTGTACGTCCTTAAGCGAATTTTCAAACAGATCTCACAGGAGGTCATCTTCTTTTTGGAGTGGGGGAAGGCGCTGGACATGGCTACGGACGCCTACTATTCCGGTTATCTGCTCAATGAGTTGTTTTCGTCGGACACTTTCGATCACGCCAAAATTGACCGTTACGCGGTTGCCATGCAAAACGCCAAAAAGGGATTCAACAAGAAGTTAATGAGGGGCGTGATCAAAGGGACATTTCAATCCAGCAGAGGCGTACTGTGGTCCATTATCAAATGGCTGACGAGCATCGCCGCGGACACAATCAAGGATATTGGAAAACGCGCCATTCGGAGGCGGAATGATCCTGCCATCGAGAAAAGCATGGGTGGATTCTTTGAGCAGAACAAGGCAAAGCTTGAAAGCCTGATCAACCAGTTGAAGACCCAGTTTGACGAGGGGTTGGGCGGGGTCCCGGCGCAGCACTTCGAAGTGCTGAAGAATAAGATGTTTGCGGAGTTGCAGGTTCACGAAAACTCGTAATCTGGAGGCGACCCTGTCATGAACAACGATAATTTGCTCGAAGCTCTCCAGCGATCGAACATGGAATTAACCCTCGCCTACGAGGCTACAGTTGAGGGCTGGGTCCGTGCCCTTGAATTGCGGGACAGGGGTCTGAAGGTCATACTCAACGCGTCACAGAATTGACCCTCAGACTGGCGCACGAAATGGGTATAAACGATGAACAACTTGTGCATATCAGGCGCGGGGCTCTGCTTCACGACATTGGAAAACTGGGCATCCCTGATGCGATCCTCTTCAAACCTGGCAGCCTGTCTGAAGAAGAGGGGAGGTTGATAAGGCAGCATCCGGTCCTGGGATACAATCTACTTGCTCCGATCCTGTTTCTCAGACCGGCTTTGGATATCGTTTATTGCCATCACGAGAGGTGGGA
Organism: Anaerolineales bacterium; assembly: GCA_035514655.1. Lineage (GTDB taxonomy): Bacteria > Chloroflexota > Anaerolineae > Anaerolineales > Villigracilaceae > Defluviilinea. The sequence goes on along the minus strand of DATKAU010000143.1, from coordinate 4,248 downwards.
CGGGAGCGGTTACCCGCGAGGATTGAAAGGTGAAGAGATCCCGCTTGCAGCGCGGATTTTTGCTGTGGTCGATGTGTGGGACGCTTTAGTTGCCGATCAGCCATATCGCCCCGGTATGCCGAGGGACGAAGCGATCACATATGTCAAGGAGCAGGCAGGAGATAAGCTCGATCCTCAAGTGGTGAAGGCTTTTCTGAAAGTAATTAATGACTGACGGTATCAAATTTCTTTGGAGAGTGATCTGTACTAAAAGAATTGACTTCTTGTATAAGTCAAATACCTGAACCACGGAGTTAATGAATCACGGAGTTTTGTTTTTATCTCCGAAGGCGATGGTGACGTAATATGTAGTCTGGTCCATGTCAGGAGTTGGCGTGAAGTCTTTCTGTAAAGGTCGGTTGAATCACATGCGCCTGCCGTCGCGCAGGAACTTGCCAACAAGGATAAAGAAGGCGACCCACGAAATGGCGATAAAGATGAACTTCAGCATCGTAGCTGTACTTGCAATTTGTACCAGGTCCGGGTTTAGCGCGGCTGTTGTGCTGTTCATATAACTTTGCAGCAGATACAGAAGCAATGAATTTTCCGTCCAGTCGGCGAGAGCAGCAAGCCAAATTGGAATCACCGCAAAATTCCAGAAGGGAGGCCGTCCCATTGCCATCCAGGCGGCGAGAACGCTGATCAACAATGCGCCTCCGTAAAGGAGTGGAAAGAACAAATCAAGTTTTAGTAGCCTGGATTCTACAGATAAGATTCCTGCCTGGTCAAGCGCATCCCAATACTCTTTGGTATCCTCAGCATTGTATCCACTTCGCACGTATAGAGGTTTTTCACCGCCCGCCAGGGTCGATCTGCCAAGCCAATTCAACAAAAGCAATCCGCTGCCAAAAACCAGGGCTGGGAAACCAATGAGTATAAGAGCCTTAATCCACCTGTTCATTCGATAGCCATTCTGTCACTGATTTACGGCTCCACGCTCACCACGCTGCCTGCAAGGTTCATATTCAACGTCCACGTACTGCCGAGGGTGAATTGCTGGAATTCCGTGATCGAATCCGGAGTGTAGGATTCCTGCGTGCCGTCCTCGGTGGTGAAGAATACAGTCAGCGTTTCAGATTGATCCCCGATGCGTTGATCGTTTCGCAGGTTCGGGTTGTCATAGACTGGGCGAAGATCGTTGCCTTCGAGTGGGTAGGTCTGGATGGTCCTCCACTCGTCCACGGTGTAAGAACAGTAGGTGTCGGTTTCGGTACGGCACTCCTCCACCACCTCCGAGAACCCGTTGCCTCTGTCGATGGTTCTTTGTTCACATACCTCGCGGCTGTCATCGTAACAAGAGACGTCGTATGCGTCGGATGGCGGACTGCCGCGCTCGTTTGAGTAATTCACCGTGCGGATCTCCTGCACCGGCACATTGGTCTGCCACTGCACATCCACAACGGTTGCCTGAACAGATGAAGTGGGGGCGAATATTGATAGTACCCCGATACAGATCACCGCGAGACAAGCCAGCACCGCGCCAACGACAAGCAAGGTGTTGCGCGAGGATTTCTTTGCTGTTAACGGTGCGGCGGGTGAGACCCCGCTCATCGGTTTTTGCCCGGTGAGCACAGCCGGGGCAGTGGAGAGTTTCGGCAGGGGCGATCCGCAATTCGAGCAAACTGCGTTACTACTTGAGTTTTCGATCCCGCAGTTGTCACACTTGACGATCTTCGGCTGTCCGGCGGGTCTTTGCATCACCCGCCCTGCCTCACGCGCCTCGCCTTCCTTCAAGTCCCCGCCGCATTGTGAGCAGGTTTCGGCGGTCGCCGGGTTGCGCGTGCCGCAGAATCCACAGTGGATGTCCGCGCCCGCTTTCGCAGCCTGGATCTGTTTTTCGTCCTTTACTAAATTCTGTTCGGACGGCAGTTCGAACTGCACATTTTCAGGCTGGGGTGCGCCGCAGTTTTCACATGTCTTTATGCCGCCCTTGTTGCGTGTGCTGCAGTTCGGGCAGACCCATTCGTTTTGAACGTACCCAAGTGTTCGCCTTCTTGCCATGATTGCTCCTTATACCTAAGCCACAGAGTTCACTGAGATTTAAGAGATTTTCTCTCAACGGGCTCGGTGATCTCTGTGGCTGATTATAAATTGCCACTCACGAAAATCCATGCCACTTTCGTATCTCTTCGATGCGCGGACCGGCATCCGGTTCCTTGTGCGGACTTAAATCGTTCGCATCCGATTCCCCCCTGCCTGTCGCGGCGAAAAAGACAGACTCTGCCCCGTGAGCGACGTTGACCGGGTCGTAGCCGCCTTCGAGCACGAAAACGATTTTCCCGCCGCAGTGTTCTTCCGCGAGTGCAATCACCTTTTTTGCCAGCATCAAATATCCTTGTGTTGACAGCCCCAGCGATGTGATCGGATCGTTCCAGTGTGCGTCGAAGCCGACCGAGATGAAGATCATCTGCGGTTTGAACGATTCGACAAACGGCTTGAAGATGTCATCCGCCACCTGTTCATAAACCTTGTCGCCCGCACGCGAGGGGAGCGGCACATTGACGATCCGTTTCTTTGCATGCGAGGCGTCGGTGAACCAGCCTGTGCCAGGGTAAATGCCCCACTGGTGCGCAGATAAAAACGCGGCACGGTCATCCTCGAGGACCGCGGCTTGAGTCCCGTTGCCATGGTGGGCATCGTAGTCGATGACCATAACCCGATCCAAAGGCGGATGGCCATCCGCCCCTACAAGAGCATACCGTGCGCCGATTGCGACGTTGTTGAACAGGCAGAAACCCATTGCGCGGTCCGGCTCGGCGTGGTGCCCCGGTGGGCGGACGATGGCGAACGCGTTGTCCGCTTCGCCGTGGAGCACAGCGCGCGTGCAGGTGATCACTCCACCCGCGGCGAGAAGCGCGTCGTCGTAGGATGTTTTTGTGATGTACGTAGGCGCGTGATCGATTATCCCCGGCGCGTCTTCGCGGCAGACCTTCTCCAGCGCAGAGACAAGCCCGGGATCGTGAACCAGGCTGATCTCGTCGCGCGAAGCGGGGTTTACATCCAGTTTTTCTGCACCGAAGGAATTTAATTTCGGCTGCAAAAGGTCCAAGCGTGCCGGTCGTTCGGGATGATCGGGGTATGCATGATTCGGTGATGGCACGAACGTGTAAACGGTGGTCATGGTTGCATTATAGCCAGTCTCAACGTTCTATTTCTTCTTCCCGCCGAATAGTTTCATCCACTCCTCCACCTCAGACTCTGAAAGCGCGCGTTCGCTTTTTGAGATACGCGGCGAGTTCATCACTCGTTTGAGCGTTTTTGCAAACTCTTCTGAGGAGAGGATTTGTGCCTGCGCGGCGCGTGCATCAGCCTGAACCTGTCTGTCAGAGGAAACCACTGTCCAGTTTTTGGCGGCTTTGCCCATCTTGTTGAGCCGTTTGTGGATGGCGTTGTCGGCGGTCATGGTCTGCGCGACGAAATGCGCGGTGACATTGCCCAGTTTCCTCATCCCGGCGTGAGACGCGGGCGCGCCGTCAAAATAGACTTCCACCTGCCGGCGATCGACCCGGCAAAACTCCTGCAGAATCGAAACCAGTTCCAGCTCGTCGTCCATCGACTCGAGGCGCAGACCGAGTTTGGGGATCAGATTGTGGCCATCGATGAGATAGGGCATGGAATAAGATCATGCAGCCACAGAGAACACAGAGTGCCCCGAGTGTTCTTTGAGTCTCTGTGGCTAAAATGACTTACCGGCTGAGATCGATGGTCTCTCCGCCGTAGTCACCGGTGACGGAGAGGGAGCCGTTGCTGTAATCGCTGGTGAAGGTGAGCGCGCCGGATTTATCTCCGCTCACCTGGGTTTCGAGTCTGAAGACGCCTGTGTTGTAATCGAAACTTCCGGTGCCGGTGATCGCAAACCCCTGCGTGAATTCGCAATCGGCAAACGAGTACGCCTCACCATCACTGCCTGGACCAAACGTAAACGATCCGCCGAAAGGGCAGGCGAACGTTGTGTCTTCGGTGAAGTAGCTGTAATAATATTCAGGCGTGATTGAAAGTTCCACGTCGATCGCGGCGAACACTTCGAGCACATCGGCAAACTCGCTGACATCCTTCGGCATCAACGGCTCGTAGGCGCGGACCACAGCCGGATCCCACTCGCAGACGATCTCGCGCTCTGAGGGGAGCGTGCCGTCCACCAGGAAATCGGTGATGTAGTTATCCGGGCATTCATACCCGTACCCGAAAATGGAATGCGGTCCACCTTCC
>DATKAU010000142.1:0-10009 GCA_035514655.1 Anaerolineales bacterium | reverse complement strand
AGCTTACTGGCAAGATCGGGAGGTGCCTGGAAGTAATCCAAATCCCACAACACTTTTTCACAATGACCGTCGGGAGATTTGAATCTATAAGCACGGCCATGGGCGTAGTCATTCTCCGTCCAACCGGTACCCAGCCCCGAGGCTTCGATCTGACGCGTCACTTTTTCCAATGCTTCGGCGGAGGAGGCGCGCCAGGTCACATCCTCCAATCCCGGCTCCTGCCTTTCAGTGATTTTGAGCGTGTATTGATAGAAGTCCTCGTAGGCGCGCATATAAACAGACTGTCCCTCGCGATGGCTGATCTCCATGCCCAGCATATCATGGAAGAATGCCACTGACTCCTCAGGCTTGGGAGAATACAATGCGACGCTTACGAGTTGGGCAATATCTGTATTCACAGGTTACCTGCTCTCTCGATCCGCAACGATTCAATTTTTGATGCGATGTATTCCATAATGTAATCTCGCATGTCACTAGGAAAAGGTTACTGTCAGATCGGGCTGGCTGGTGAGCGTAAAATGAAATTTATCGCCTGCCTTCACCGGGAGCATTTTTGTAATGCCGCCAGAAATGACAACATCGCCGGGCTCAAGTGAAACACCAAACTCAAGCAATTTGTTCGCCAGCCATGCCGTGGATGTTGCAGGATGCCCAAGCGCCGCGGAACCTACTCCTTCGGCGGCGAGCATTCCATTATGGTGAATGTTCATCACCAGCGCGCCGAGGTCGGAATCGCGCATTTGCTTATCCCAGGGTCCCAGTGTGAAGCCTCCGTACGATGCGTTATCGGCAATCGTATCTACGAGCTTGATTTTCCAATCCGCAATGCGACTGGCGACAATCTCGATGCCCATCGCACAAGCCTCGGTTGCATCCAATATTTGTTCGGGCGTAATGCCCGGCTCGCGCAGCGGTTTACCGATTAAGAACGCCACCTCACCCTCGATGCGCGGTTGGAGAAAATCGCCGGCGGGAACATTAACTTTTCCGTTCATTGCGGGGTAAAAACTGGATTGCCATAACGTTCCATAATCAGGCTCGTTAACGCCCAGCTGCGTTTGGATTGCCTTGCTGGTCAGCCCGATCTTTCGCCCAACGATTTTTTCGCCACGCTGGAGACGCATATTCGTCCAATGGGTTTGGATGTCGTAAGCTGTGTTGACATCGGTAATCCCATCCAATTCAGTGATCGGTGGTATCGGCGTATGGGTTTGCCAGGCAGTGTCGAGGCGAGCGGCGATTGTTTCAACTAAGGTAGTCATGTTAGATCTGTCCACTGAAGAATTGGGCGAGCAATTGATTGAAACTTTTTGCATATTCCACTTGAATCCAGTGGCTGCACTGACCATACACATGCAGTTGCGCGTGGGGGAGATGCTTCAACAAATGCAGGCTCGTTTCCATTGGCACGATATGGTCATCTCTTCCATGAACAAGGAGTGCAGGATGATCCATGCGGCGCAATGCGAGTTCAGAAACAACCAGATCGTCAATCACAGTCTGTCGCGGCGCCGGGAACATCGCCTTGAACGAACGCTGAACATCTGGGTTCATCGCAGCTTCAAAACGGGTCTGCGCGATGGAGTCGAGGCGGTCTGCTAGAAAGGCATCGTCATACACAAACCAGCGGATGATGTTCTTGAACATCTGCACCGAAGGGTCATCATAGAAGCCCCACAGACGATCCAGCGTCGGGGTGATTCTGTGAGGTGTGCCAATGGGTCCCATGTGGACGACGCGATTGAATCGCTCCGGCACATCCATTAAGAGGTGGAGTGCAATGGCTCCGCCCATGGAATTACCAACCAGATTGACCTTCTCAAGTTTGAGCGCGTCCAGCAGTGCCAGGCATTGGTCCACCCATAAGCGCATCCAACTACGCGTACCGGAAGGGGATGGCGTGGGGTGATCGGTCGCACCGAAGCCGGCAAGGTCGGGCGCGATGCAATAGAATTGACCATCCAGGGCGGGCAAAGCAAATTGCCAGTTCGACCATGCCGTCACGCCGGGACCCGAACCATGTAGAAAAAGAATCGCATCAGCTTTGTCCGCAGGACTGCTACGCTTGTCTTCGCCACTGATATTGGTGTACGTTTCGTATGTGCCTGTCTTGGTTTTCGTGTTTGAAACAGCCATGCGTTTTATCCTTTATCCTTTTGTTTTGCCAGCTCCAAAGCCACGTCCAATATCCAATCTTCCTGTCCTGCCATGGTTTTGCGTCGTCCTAGCTCAACTAAGATTTCGAGAGGATCCACGTTGTATTGTTTGCCGAGTCGTTTTGCGTGCAAGAGAAAGGTTGAATATACGCCGGCATATCCAATCGCAATGGAGTCGCGGTCCGGGATGGGTTGAAAGGGCATCATAGGAGCAACGACAAATTCGGCGGCGTCCAGCAGCCCGAACACATCCCACTCGTGTTCGTAGCCGAGCCTGTCCAGGGTCGCGGCAAGCAGCTCGGTAGCAGCGTTCCCCGCCCCGGCGCCCAGGCCCCGCAAAGTGCCGTCCACCTGATCTGCTCCGGCTGCCACCGCGGCCAGCGTGTTTCCTACACCCAGACCGAGATTGTTATGCGCGTGGAATCCCACCTGGATCTTGAGCGCCTCTTTTAGCGCCCGCACACGGTCCCTTGCTCCATCCGGCAGGAGGGCGCCCGCCGAGTCAACCACGTACACGCAGTCTGCCCCGTAACTTTCCATGAGCAACGCCTGCTCGGCCAGGACCTCCGGTGGGCGCATATGCGCCATCATCAGAAAGCCGACTGCCTCCAGATCCATCTCTTTTGCCATGCCGAAATGCTGCTGGGAGATATCGGCTTCGGTACACTGGGTGGCGATGCGCACAACCTGGATGCCTCGCGCAATAGCTTCTTTCAATTCCTTGCGGGTACCAATGCCGGGCAGCAGCAGCGCGGCGATCTTGGCTCGCGTAACCGCGTTGCGCGCTTCTTCGATCAAGTCCATTTCGCTGGTTTTCGAAAAACCATATTGGATCGATGAACCTGCCAGCCCATCGCCATGAGTGACCTCGAGCACCGGAACACCGGCTTTATCGAGAGCCTGCGCCACCTGCCGCACCTGCTCGAGTGTAAACTGGTGCTTCATGGCATGTGAGCCATCTCGGAGTGTTGTATCTGTGAGTCGTGGGGCTTTCATATTTGGTTTTCCACTTCCAGAATCTTCCGGGCAAACACCTCTCCTACCTGCCGGGCGGATGCGGTCATGATGTCGAGGTTGCCGGCATAGGGAGGCAGGAAGTCGCCCGCGCCGCTCACCTCCAGCAACATGGCGATCAAAGTCCTCTTCCCTTCCGGAGTCTCGCGCACTTCGAACACCGGTTCGTTCTTCAGACGATAACCGGGAACGTATGCCTGCACGGCTTTGACCATAGCTTCCACCGATTCGACGATTTCTTCGCGATCCACATCCTCGGAATCCAGCAGAACATAGATCGTATTTCGCATCAAAATGGGCGGATCGGCGGGGTTGAGAATGATGATGGCCTTGCCCTGCTGCGCCCCGCCGATCGCTTCGATGCCGCGCGCAGTGGTAAATGTAAATTCGTCGATATTCTGGCGGGTACCGGGTCCGGCGGAGAGACTGGCTATCGTGCTGACCATCTCCGCATACGGTACAGCGGTAACGCGTGAGACCGCGTGCACAAGGGGAATCGTCGCCTGCCCGCCACAGGTAATGAGATTGACATTCGATTCATCTGTGTGTGCACCAAGATTCACCGGAGGAATTACATAAGGACCGCGTGCTGCCGGTGTCAGGTCGATGGCGATGCGGTCGGCCTCGCGGAGCATCTTCGCATGCCGGACATGTGCCGCCGCGCTGGTGGCGTCGAACACGATGCGAATCTCCGGGTCCTCCAGGATGGGCAGAATGCCATCGTGGCTGGCATCGATGCCCAGTGATCGCGCCCGCGCCAGTCCTTCGGACTCCGGCTCGATCCCGGCCAGCAAAGCCAGCTCCATATGGCCTGGTTCGCGCAGAATCTTGAACATCAAGTCACTGCCGATATTGCCCGAGCCAAGAATGGCAACTTTGACTCTGTCATTTCCAGCGGCGCTCATCGAAATTGGGTCTCCATTCAGTCCTGGCGGCGTGAAATCACATACGACTCATCCCAAAACCACAATCCGTTATGTTTCTGGAGAACCTCCCGGGTCGCATCCAGGTAGCGGCGGTCTTCAAGAACAGGTTCGAGTCTGGAATCTTCCACCTGCCCAACGTAGATGACAGCGTTCCACGCGGCGAAGAGCGTCGATGTGCCAATCGTTTGGGAAATTTCTTCAGGGAGAGTGTGCATGTGATAACGAAAGAGGGAACGTTCGTCCGAGTAGGCATTGAAGCGCAGGTGATGTGCGGAATTGCCAAGGGCTTCTTTGACCGCTTTCAGCATATCGTGGCGGTTGTGGTTGAACGGATTTTCGTCGGGCCAGATGGCTTGCAGGATTTCCAGGCCCGGGTCGTTTCCGTGGGAATGGATGCCAATCAAACGCCCGCCCGGTCCAAGGCTTCGTGCAAGCGGTGCGACGACCTGCGAGGCTTTGAATTGAAGCGCTGCCCGTGCACGGTAAGGTTGTGAAGCAAGAACCAGATCGTAATCAGCTTGAGTCCCACCGCGGCGAGGGATGAGATCATTGAGCAAGAAGCGGTGATCGTCCCGGTAAATTACCAATACGGCGGGGCGCTCATAAATTGGATTTCCCGTTTTGGGATGCGGTTTTGCGCGCCAATTCTCCGAAAGGAAAGGAGAAATCGCCGTGATCTGTTCCTCGAACTCGTGACTGGTCGTGCCGGTGAGCGCGAGTTCGCGCCATGCCATGCTTGAGTCCGCCGTCATGGAATCGGATACAAGCCACGGAGCTTCGCGATAGTACAGGTTTGTCATCACCAGGACAGTCGCAGGATGTTCAAAAAAGCGGTCGGGCGTCTTCTCCAAAGCGAGCCGCACATCCTCGAGGCTGATCTCCTTGCCGACGATGTAAAATGGGAATGTGGGAAAGCGGCGATGCATGGCACGCATCACTCTGGCAAGCACCGTGCCATCTCCGACCCCGGCATCGAATATCCGCACGGCCGGTGGGCGAGGGTGGATATTGCCCAGTTCCATCGCGGTTCGCTGTGCAATCACCCATTTCTCCGAGCAGGTGTTGACGAAAAGGAGGTATTTTTGGCGGTTATCGTAAAAACGAAATGCTCGCTGATCGTCAGGTATATTCACCTTCTGCTGTTGAACACCGGACTCGCTCTGATCCGAGGTGGATAAATTTTTCATGGCGGCGCGGAGGGAATCATCTAACAAGGGACTTCCTCTTCACTGAAACTTTGCGTCGGGTTCTGTGCGGAGGTGGAGCGCGGATACAACCCAACGCGATGGATAATCTCCGCAACGGTTTCCTCCTCGCGGAATGCCATCACGTGAATTCCTGCAATTCCCTCCAACTCCTGAACTTTCTGGATAATCTCAATGCAAATTTCGATGCCCTCCTTTCGCCAGTGTTCGCGCGGCGTTTTCTTCATCCGTTCGATCAGTGAATCTGGGATGACCACGCCAGGGATGCGTGCCCGCATGAATTCCGCGGCATTCGGTGATTTAAGCGGACCAACGCCTGCCAGAATGTAGACCCGATCGGTCAAACCCAGGTCGCGCACACGCGACATAAACTCGCGGAAAACTTCGATGTCGAACACGTATTGGGTTTGAATGAAGTCGGCGCCCGCGTCGACCTTTTTTGCGAGGCGATCGGCGCGCCAATGCAAAGGCGGCGCAAACGGATTTTCCACTGCGCCCAGCAAGAATCGCGGCGGGACGGATATTGTGCGTCCATTGAGAAAAACTCCCTGATCGCGCATGATTCGGGCAGTGCGGAGCAGGTGCATCGAGTCGAAATCGAAGACGCGTTTTGCCTCCGGCTGGTCACCTGCGCTGACATCATCGCCTGTAATACACAAGACGTTCTTCACACCGAGCGCCGATGCCGCAAGCAGGTCCGCCTGCAGGGCAATGCGGTTTCGATCGCGGCACGAGATTTGCATCACGACATCATACCCGGCTCTGATCAACAATGCTGATGTCCCAAGGCTGGACATGTGAACATTCGCGCCTGACGAGTCGATTGTGTTGATCGCGTCTACAACGCCCGCAAGGACCAGCGCGGCTTCGTAAAGATCCCTTGGGTCGACGCTATCAGGAGGGTTCAATTCTGCTGTAACCGCAAACTGGCCCGACCGAAGCACGCGCTCCAATCGCCCTCCTGAACGTATTGGTCGCCTGGAAACTTCCGACAAGTGTTCGTTCACGTGTGAATCTCAGTTAGTCCTCAACTGTCCATCCAGGGGGATAAACCGCATCACGGCCGGAAAACCAATTGATCCAGGAGGAAGTGTCTTTCAATTGCCAGTCCACAGGCGGCTGTAGTTCACGGATGCGTCCGCGCCAAACCGGGAGGCGCGCCGCGCGCTCGATGCCCTGCACCCAGACGCAAGGTTTATCGGGATACACTTCGCAATTTCCATCGGGACGCACGCCTCCGCACGGTCCATTGCGCAAATTCTTCGGGCATCGCATTGGGCAGGTGAGACCTGTCACCTGAAGCATACACTGACCACACATCCGGCAGTCGAACACAACCTCCTTGCTGATTTTTTCCAGCGGAAGGATGATGCGTTCGATTAGCCTGGTGCCAGTGGAGTTTGTCAATTTCAAGTTCAACTTATTTGACATAATAGCCCAGCCGTTGAGAAATTATTTTTGCTGTTCGGACAATCGCGTCCCGGTAGTCAGACTGTGAGCGGCGGAAACGATACGCAGGAATGGACATGCTGATGGCGGCAATCACCTTGCCCATGTGGTTATAAATGGGGGCACCAACACAACACAGGTCGGGGAGAATCTCCTCCAAATCATAGGCATAGCCCTGCTTGCGAATCTTTGCCAGATTTTGCATTAACTCTTCTTCATCCGTGATTGTGTTCGGAGTGAAGCGCGGCAAACCTGCGGTCTTGATAATGCGTTGCACTTCCTCCTCATCAGAATAAGCCAGTAAAACTTTACCCAGCGCGGAACAATGTGCGTACAAGCGTGCCCCCAGTGAAGTTAATTCCACGCGCACTGCCTGTCTGCCCTCGAGTTTATCCACGTAGACCGCTTGTGTATTATCCAACACTGCAAGATGAATCGTTTCCTGGTATTGCATCGCCAACTCTTCCAGCACTGGATGCGCCTCCTTGCGAAGTTCGATAGTGGCAAGCAGGGTTTCGCTCAATGTGACCAGTTGCCAGCCCAGGCGGTAGCGATTGTCTTCGGTCTTGTGCAGAAAACCCAATTTGGCTAGCGAAGCCATCAAGTCATGCGCGCTCGACTTCGCCATTTTGAGTTTAGATGCTACCTCGCGCACACCCCACTCAGTATGATCGCGGTCATAAAGCGCCAATAACGCTCCTGCTTTTTGAATGGTTTGTAACATGGCGGTTTACTTTGACTCACTGGCTGACTTGGCAATGCCTTGAAGGATTTCAGCGCCAAGATTGGCGGCAGATAATCCGCGAAACAAGAAGACAAAATTGACAACCGCGGTCAGCTCCTCGAACGTTGCGCCCGCACGATACGCGGCGATTGCATGAAGTTTTGCAGCATCCTGCAAGTTGGTTAACAGTATGGCGAATAAGAATAGTTGGGATGTTTTTGTATCGAAACAATCTGGATACATGCAATGCCGCCGTAACTCCTCCTGCATGGTCAGCAGTTCAGGATCAAGACGCGCCAGCAGGTCGGTGCGTGCCTGAATGCGTGGCGGCACAAAGCCAAGCAGTTCCACGTAAAAATCGCGGATTTTTTCTACTTGTTCATCGGGGATTTGTCGTTCGGGGAGTGGAGTGGGGGAAGAAAGTTCAGACATACATTCTCCAAGTCATAATTAGTATTACACAAGGATAGATGGCGCACAAGACCCTTGTCCGATTATATCGGACAAGGGTGGATGCCCAGTTTATTGGGTATCTGATTCAATTCTTTGGGCTTGAAATCATTTCTACCCAAGATCGAGCCGCCCTCAAATGTACCTTCTGCATTCTGCTAGGAAGATAAACATGATTGGCTTGCCGAGCATAAGCTTCGGAGGACTGCGAAGCGTGCAGCGCTTTCGCAATTGGTAATATCACTCAATTCACCGAGCGCCATAGTGGTTACGCGTCGCTGTTTCGAATCCCGTGGGGACCGCAGAGAAATTCAACATTTCGTCTTTTTTAGCGATAACCGGACTAGAACCTGCGACCTTCGGGTTATGAGTCCGACGAGCAGCCACTGCTCTCCCCCTTGCAGATTTTGGCCAAGCGAATTATATTGGACTCGCATGGCAAGATCGTAGACTACGAGTTGAACTCACCCTTTGCTGTATGCGCACTGTCGTGCAAGGATTATCTACTCCCGGAAACGGGAAAGGTGGTTCGGAACACGTCCCCTTGGGGGCATCGGTTTCCCAAAGACCGCCAACAGATCATGTTGAGCGGTTTTGTTTATGTTAAGGTTTGATTCAAGAGAAAAGGTGAATGCTTTGGGGCGTAATGCAGATCCGAAAGCAATCGAAACGGGTATTAAGCGGTTCGAGTCCCCTTTCTAATAAGGAAATGTCAACACCCAAGTAATGATTTTCTCTTTCCAAGTTAGCTTGATCTAAATCGGGCGATCAACCAGCAAGACTCCAATGGAATGCAGAGCTACTCTCGCAAGGAGCAATGCCACCCAATAGTACATATCTGCCCGAGGACATTGCGGTACCGTCCAGAATTGATATTGGGAGAAGTCATGATTGTTACAGGCTGTTACGGACAGGAATCTCGATGCAGGTATTTTAGGCACTCTGCCAGTGTAAAGGATCGAGTTAGTCGGGATTCCGCCACACTTTTTAGTTCTTCAAGCGACATGATAAACATTCTTACCGTTCCATCGCCGGTGGTGACTGCCAGATGTCTTCCATCCGGGCTGAATTCCAGATCGGGTCCATTGTTATTGCCTGACCATGCCAGCAGCTCATTCCCGGATTCCGCATCCCAAAGTCTTACAGTGCCGTCAAAACTGATGGTTGCGAGATGTTTGCCGTCCGGACCAAAGGAAGCATCCCAAACCGTGGAATTGTGCCCAACCAGTGTTTGGACTATGCCTGGTTCGTTTGGAGACTCTGCACCCACCATTGAAACATCCCATACTCTCGCGATCCCGTCTTCATGTGCTGTGACCAGTAGTTTCCCATCCGGGCTGAAGTCAACACTTTTTACATCCCCGGTACCTGCGGATAATGTATAGAGCAATTCGCCTGAGGATACCTGCCAGATTTTCGCCGTATCGTCCCAACTGGCTGTAGCCAACAGGCTTCCATCGGGATTGAATGAGATTCGATGAATGACATCAGTATGACCTGCAAATATTCGAATCACTTCCCCTGTATCAGCATCCCATAATTTTGCCACGCCATCTGACCCGCCGGTGCCGATAAAGTTGCCATCCGGACTGAACATGGCGTCAATGTCGCCCGGACTATGCGCTGGAACAGACAAAACCAGCCTGCCTGTATCAGCCTCCCAAAGTTTTAATGCCCCGCTGTAATCTGCGGTAACAATCTTCGTTCCGCCATGGTTAAAGGTGATGCGCGCCACTTCCGCGGTGAAATTTTGAAGGGTAAATAATCTATTCCCGGTGAATGCATCCCAAATGACGGCGGTCTCATCCCAACTGGAGGTGGCGATTTTTCGACCATCGGGGCTATAGTTCAGGCTATAGACCACTTCGGTGTGTCCTGAAAGTGTCAGCCATTCTGTCATCCCGTTTGCTGACACATCCCATACTCTGGTGGAACCATCCACGCTGCTGGATGCCAGAGAGTTTGCATCGGGGCTGAATGCCAGGGAACTGATAATGCCGGTATGCCCGGTGAGCTCGAACAACAAAATGGCAGATTCCAAATCCCAAACCTTGACGGTTCCATCGATACCTCCAACTGAGATAT
>DATKAU010000141.1:0-4096 GCA_035514655.1 Anaerolineales bacterium | reverse complement strand
TCCTGATCGGCAAGAGGTATCCAGTTGTACATTACAGGTCCACGTGGATTGATTGTGAAGCCGAGTCGGTAACCGTATTCCCGGGCGAATTGCACCGGGCGGACTCCAAAATTCCCACCGGGCCAGATGATGGCGATCGGCGTCTTGTTGAAATACGTCTGTAAATTTGTGATCGATCCCTGCAATTCCTGTGTGAGGAATTCGTCTGTGGAGGCATCGGTCATATTTACATTATGGATAAAACCGTGTGATTGATAATCCACCCAGCCTTCATTCGACAAGGCGACATTTTCCTGCACAAAAGCATCTTCACCACCGAATGCACTAATCCAGCCGTTGATTACCTTCCAGCCCCAATCTTCGTAATTGGGCCTGAAGTGTTCATTAAAGCTTTCGGCCTGGTGGCGATCATCTACGATGAGCACCACCGATCGCATGGGTATCTTCGTATTGGAATCAAGGAAATCGGCAAGTTGCACAGCGTCGATCGCTTCGAACCCCTGGTCTTTCAAATCGTTCATTAATTTCTTGAAATCCTGTTTGCTGATGTCGTGCACCCGGGTGGCTTGATCCTGGGTTATGCCGTGGAACATGATGACCATGACTACCGTCCCAGGCGCGGCGTTGTTTGAGTTCCACTTGTTGAGCAGGTATTCGCACGTGTCTTGAATGTAAGTATGCGGTGCGTCAAGCGGATTTAATTGACTCGCAACAAAGGTTGATGGAAGTGCGGGCGGCGTGCGGATGGCTGTCGGCGGCGGGATGGGAGTCTCTGTGGGAGACGGAGTTGCAGTGGGTTGCAGTTGCGCGAGAGCTGTACCGAAGGCTTGCGTCAGCGCGGCGTTCATATCCATGGTGGGGGCGGCGGGAGCCGAAGGGGCGCAGGAAGCCAATAGAACCGCGAGCAGGCTTATACCTGCCCTGAGCGCAGTCGAAAGGGTGAGGAAGAAGCGGGGCATGTTTGAGGGGATGAGATATTTTGCACTGTGTTCGAAGTACACAGTAGAGTCTATTCGTCCGATTTGCCGGAGATGAAGGCTTCCACTTTTTCGCGGCAGATATCGTCGCGGAATTGTTTGGGCGGGGTCTTGAAGAAGTAGGAGGAGGGACCAATGATCGGACCGGCGAGTTCGCGGTCGAGGGCGAGCTTGGCGCAGCGCACGGCGTCGATCATTACGCCGGCTGAGTTGGGGCTGTCCCATACTTCGAGTTTCACTTCGATATTGAGCGGCACTTCACCGAAGGTTGTACCTTCCATGCGAATGTATGCCCATTTGCGGTCGGTGAGCCAGGGCACGTGATCGCTCGGACCGACATGCACATTGTCCTCGCCGAGATTGTATGGGATCATGCTTGTCACGGCATTGGTTTTTGAAATCTTTTTGCTCTCGAGGCGTTCGCGTTCGAGCATGTTGAGAAAATCGGTGTTACCGCCGAAGTTGAGCTGGTATGTGCGTTCAATCTTTACGCCGCGATCCACAAAGAGTGTGGCAAGCTGGCGATGCAGGATGGTCGCGCCGACCTGGCTTTTGATATCATCGCCGAGGATGGGCAGACCGGCATCGGCAAAGCGCTTGCCCCAGTATTCGGAGGAGGCAATGAAGACGGGGATGCTGTTGACGAACGCGCACCCTGCCTCGATGACTTGTTCCACGTACCATTTGGTCGCCATCTCGGAACCGACCGGCAGGAAATTGATCACCACGTCGGTATGGGTGTCGCGCAGGAGTTTGACGATATCGACAGTAGGACCGGGCGCTTTCTGAATCATGCCCGAGAGATATTTACCGAGTCCGTCGTGGGTCATGCCGCGCACCACCGGTGCTTTGAGGTGCGGCACAGCGGCGAATTTGTAGGTGTTGTTGGGTTCGGCGAAGATCGCCTCGCTCAGATCCCGGCCAACCTTGGTGGCATTCACGTCTATGCCGAGGGTGAATTCAATATCGCGGATGTGATACCCGGCGATGTTGGCATGCATGATGCCGGGGATGAGATCGTCCTGTTTTGCGTTCTTATAGAACTGGATTCCCTGCACCAGCGAGGAGGCGCAGTTACCCACGCCGATGATTGCCACACGTACTTTTTTCTGAGCCATCTACATTGTCTCCTTGTCAGCGATGTGTTTCATTGATTTCACTAAAATCCTATTGCGCGGCGCGTCCGTTACTGTATAATCTGTGCACGATGTCTGCCAACGAGCGGATTGACCACCTGGAGCGCCTGCTTGAAGTTGTACGGGGTTTGACGACTGCGCCGGATCTCGAATCCTTTTTGCAAACCGTAATCACCGAAGCCAGCGAGATGACGAACAGTGAGTTCGCCTCGATCCTTGAACACGACGATCACGCCGAGGAATTGCGTTTCCTTTCGATGCAGTGGATCCACCGCGAACTGCTCCGCACTGTGGGGGTTCCACTCGACGGGAGCGCGGCAGGCTGGGTCTTCCGCAACGGTCAGCCATTGATTATACAGGATACAAGGATTGATCAACGTCACTTCAAGGTGCCGGATCGTGTGTCGCAGTACGAGACCCGGTCGTTGGCGGCAGTCCCGCTGATGGTGCGGGGCGAGGTCATCGGCGTCCTCGAATCGATCAACAAAAAGGACGGCGCGCATTACAACGAGGAGGATCTGACCATTCTTTCCACGCTCGCCGCCCTCGCCGCGCAGGCGATGCAGAACGACAATCTGCTGCGTAAAGTCAAATCGACAAAGATCGAACTGGCGGAACTCGAGCGCCTCAAAACGGACTTCATCGCGATTACCTCGCACGAACTGCGCACGCCTCTCGGCTTGATCCTTGGTCACGCCACCTTCATGCGCGAATTGGCGGGTGAACAATACGCCGAGCAGTTGGATGTAATCATCCGCAACACGACCAAACTGAAGGAGATCGTGGAAAACCTTGCCGACGTGGATAACTATCAGACCGGCTCGGCGCGTGTGCGGAACAAGCAGGTCTCGCTCACGCGCATCGTCGAAGATGTGGCACTTACATTTCAAGATGAGGCGAAATCGAAGAACATTACATTGGAAGCCGGAACGGGCGGCCTGCCTTATTTCATCGATGCCGACGGAGTCAAGATCAACATCGCGCTCAGCAACCTCGTGAAGAACGCGCTCCAGTTCACAGACGAAGGCGGGCGCGTCCGTATCATGGTGGAGGAGGACTCGGGCTATCTGAAAGTGTCCGTCGCGGATAACGGGATAGGGATCCCCGCCAGGGATCTGCCGCGTATCTTCGAACGCTTTTTCCAGGTGGAGGCTCACCTTACGCGGCGTCACGGCGGCATGGGTTTGGGGCTTTCCGTGGCAAAGGCGATGATCGAATTACACGGTGGACGGATCTGGGCGGAAAGCGAACCAGGCAATGGGAGCACATTTACATTTTTACTCCCCATCCAAAAGACGACCCCCGCTGTGACCTCCTCAAATCCATTTGTAGGATGATGCGATCCGCTGCCAGGCGGATTTTTTGATCTTCAACCAAAGCGTCATCTTTTTATGATTGAACAAGCATGCCCTCTCAATTTTTGGTATTCGGAAATCTGACGCGCGAATTTTTATTACCAGCCTTCGGCCCACCGCGGATGGATGTGCCAGGCGGCAGCCTGTTGTATTCGGCGGCGGGGCTGAGGGTGTGGGAATCCGATATCGGTCTGGTGGCGCGCGTCGGTGAGGATTATCCGCGCGCCTGGTTGAATGAGTGCAAGGCGCGCGGGTTCGATACCGCAGGGATTAAGATCCTGCCGCAGCCACTGGAAGTGCGCGAGTTCATTGCCTTCACCGAGACATTCGAAGTTAACCGCATCAATCCGATTGTGCAGTTTTCGCGGCGCGGGCTCACCTTTCCTAAATCCCTGCTGGGGTACCAACCTCCGGAGGAACGCCGCCAGGACGAAGTGCGCAGGCTTATGGTCTCTGATATTCCCGAGGACTATCTCCCGGCGCGGGCGGCGTTGATCTGCCCGATGGAATTGAGCGTGCAGAACCAGTTGATCGCCGGACTCAAACGCGGGAACACACACACCTTTGTTCTCGATCCGTCTGAGGCGGATATGAAAGTGACAGCAAAGAGAAAACTGCCCGCCTACTT
>DATKAU010000140.1:0-5545 GCA_035514655.1 Anaerolineales bacterium | reverse complement strand
GAATGACGTAACGCCCGTCGCGCTGGGTGATGATCGGTTCCTGCAATTTGTTCGCCGACTCGGTGAGATAGCGCTGCAGGCGCGACATCAACCGCCCGAGCGCCACCTTGATTTCGCGGCGCAAATCGGCAAGTTTCGGCGAGGCAGAGTCCAGCACTTCGCCGCGGTCTGAGAGGATGCGCGTGATCGCGTCCACGACGCCGTGCGATTCAGGCAAGCCGGCCGCAGTCTGCGCGAGACGCGGGTATTCGTCGGTTCTGCGCTCGAGCGATTTCTTCAACCCGCGGCAGGAAATCAGTGTGGATTTGATGTCGAGCAGTTGTACCGGGTCGAGCACACCGCCGCGCGCGGCAAGGTCAACAGCCGGGCGGATGTCGTGCGCGCCGCCGATGCCGATGTCTTGAATCGAAAACAGCATTCGCGCTTCACCTGTCTCGGCGAGGCGGGAAAGTGCGAGATCGAACGAATCTGTCGGCTCGAGGACGAGGGCGAGTTCCATCGATGCAGAGAAATCGCAGAAGGCTTTCAGCCGTTCACGAATCTTGTTGAATTCAAGCACGAGAAGGGTTTTCGAATCCATGGCGGAGGGAATTATAACCACAGATGGGAGGGATACAAAGGATGATCAAAAAGACGGTCATTAACCGCCTTTGTTCACATGTGTTTACCTACATTATTATTCAAGCGAGGTGACGATGAAGTCGTCGAACGTTACATCTGCCGTGCTTACATCGTCGCCGCTCCAGGTGAAGAGACCCACGCCTCCGCTGGAGTAGGTGGTGTCTGACACCGAATCGATTATCTGGCCATCCACATACAAGGTAAGCGTGCCGTTACGGCAGTCTGCACCAACGCGATAGGTGCCGGCATTCCTCGTGATTAAATCCGAGTCTCCCCATTGGTCATCGTTTGTGAGGAAAATATCCGTCTGCCCTTCTGCGGCGAGCCCGATCGCGTATTCGCCGCCGGCAGTCACGGCAAAATAATAGTAGGAGTCGCTGGCTTCCTGCTGATAGCACATGATGCCAAACGCTGTTGTGGCTTCACCGTCGTTGTTGGTGACAGTGGCTTCCACGTGAATATCCTCGTAAATTTCGCTGTTCGGCGTGCTCCAGACGATCCAGTTTTCCTCGGTAAAGATCTGCATCCGCAATGTCTCGCCGTCATAGTCGATGGAATTAACCGAGTCGATCAGCGTGCCCCAGGTGAGCTCATCTTGAGAGAAATCATCTTCCAATAATGTGACGATTGGGATGAGGGTCTCCGTTGGCATTGGAGGTTGGGTTGGTACGTTCGTACTTGTTGGAATGGGAGTATCCGTGGCCGGGGTAAATAAGGCTGGACCCTGCCAGTTAAAGAAGACAACGCCGATGCCCGCGATGGAAAAACCAAGGCACGCAATAACGAGACAACCTACGATCCAGCCTGTGCGGCTTCGCGCGGGTTGGGGAGCGGCGCGGGCAGGATCAGGCTTACCCTGACGACCGAAGGGAGGATCGAGTCTTGTTCCTGAACCAGGCGCGGGTGAGGGCATCTCTGCGATCGGAGCAGGCGCGTGGCGGGCTGTCTCTTTTTCCTCCAGTGCGCGCTTCCACGCGGAAAGGAATTCCCCGGCGGAGGCGTAGCGGTCAACCGGTTCCTTGGCAAGCGCCTTGAGGATGACACGTTCAATCGATTCCGGAATGTCAGCTTTGATAACGGACGGCGGGGGCAGCGGGTCGCTGATGTGTTTCAGGATCACGGCGAGCGGAGTATCTGCGACGAAAGGCACACGGCCCGTGATCATTTCATATAGGATGATGCCGAGGGAATAAATATCAGATCGCTTATCGACGGCCTCTGCCTTTGCCTGCTCGGGGCTGATGTAGGCGGGCGTGCCCAAAATGGCGTCGGTTTGCGTGAGGCGCGGGGAGGCGCTTTCCAGCAGCTTTGCGATGCCGAAATCGGTGAGGAAAACATTCCCATGCTCGTCAACGAGGGCGTTGGCGGGTTTCAAATCGCGGTGGACGATGCCGTGTGCGTGCGCGTACCCCAACGCCTCGGCGAGCTGCGTGAAGAAACGGTCGATCTCGCTCCACGAGAGCGGACCCGCCTCCATTTTTAATTTGAGCGATCCCGTCTCCAGATAACGCATCACAAAATAGGTGACGCCGTCGCTTTCGCCGAAATCGAAGACGGGCAGAATGTGCGGATGTTCGAGCCGGGCAATGATGCGCGCCTCCTGTTGGAAGCGCGCCGCGAATTCACGGCTCTCCGCGAGCCGGCGCGGCAGGACTTTGATCGCCACGTTCCGATCCATGGACGCCTGGTACGCCTTGTAGACGGTTGCCATGCCCCCCTGCCCGACCTGGCTGATGATGCGGTACGCACCGAGCATCTGCCCGGGTTGAAGTTGATCCATGACCATTTCCTTAATTTGACCTCTTGCATAAGTGAGTCTTGGTCAGCCACAGAGCCCACTGAGACCTTTGAGAAAAGACTCATTTTCTCTGTGTTCTCTGTGGCGAAGGAACTTTTGCAAGAGGTCTATTTCCCGATTCTACACGGTTTGGTCTGAATTGTAATTGCGATTTCAATATGGGGAGTGGCTAAAAGAGTGAGTGAAACACTTTTTTAGCCACAGAGAGCACCGAGTTCTTTGAGAAAAAACTCAAAAATCTCTGTGAGCTCTGTGGCTTACACACTTAATTCGCCACTCCCTCAAAATGCCGGGATAGTGAAAACCGTGATATACTCCCGCCGCTGTAACAATCTGGGAACAAGTTTTGATCACTCTAAACGAATGCCCGATGCAACTGGTCGGGTTTTTTTGCTGCGAGGTGTACGTCCGAGAGCCAAGCTGAAAAGCGAAGCTTGATTGGCAGGAAGGTAGTGAAAACGGAGTTGTCAAAACTTTCCATATCAAGTGTCATTGCGAGGGTTGAGACGCGATAGCGTCGAAATCCCGAAGCAATCTCCTCAAACAAGATTGCCACGTTGCCCTACGGGCTCCTCGCAATGACAGAATAAAGAATAAAAGGAAACAATGACAATC
This sequence comes from Anaerolineales bacterium, assembly GCA_035514655.1. Lineage (GTDB taxonomy): Bacteria > Chloroflexota > Anaerolineae > Anaerolineales > Villigracilaceae > Defluviilinea. The sequence goes on along the minus strand of DATKAU010000140.1, from coordinate 2,511 downwards.
GAATTTACCTCCCTCAACCTGCGCGAGGAGATCGTGCAGGCGATCACTGAACTCGGTTACGCCGAGCCGACGCCCATTCAGACGGGCATGATTCCCCTCATGCTTACCGGGGTGGACGTGGTTGGGCAAGCCCAAACCGGCACAGGCAAGACCGCCGCCTTTGCCCTCCCCATTCTCAACAATTTCACTCGCCAGAAGAATCCGCAGGCGCTAATCCTCGCGCCGACGCGCGAACTTGCGCTGCAGGTTGCCGACTCGATGATCGAGTACGGTAAACATTTGGGTGTACGCGTACTGACAGTCTATGGCGGTCAGCCTTATGGTCCGCAGATCGGCGGGCTCAAACGCGGCGTGGATATTGTCGTCGGCACGCCGGGCCGCTTGAACGATCTGCTCGAACGAAAAGTACTCGATCTAAGCGGCATCAAAACCGTGGTGCTCGATGAAGCTGACGAGATGCTCAACATGGGCTTTATCGAGGATGTGGAAACGATCCTCGGGATGACTCCCACCGAGCGGCAAATGGCGCTCTTTAGCGCGACCATGCCGCCGCGCATCCGCGCCCTCGCCAACCGGTTCATGCGCGACCCGCAAACGGTTCACATTAAACGAAGCACACTCACGGTTTCAGCCACCGAGCAACGATACTACCTTGTGCATGAAAATGACAAGACGAATGCGCTCACGCGTCTGTTCGAGATTGAACCCATCACGAGCGCGTTGATCTTCGCACGGACGCGTGCCGAAACCGCGACCCTGGCCAACGAACTAGTCGTGCGCGGCATCCCTGCCGAGGCGATTCACGGGGATCTCGATCAACATGCCCGCGAACGCGTGCTCGGGCGTTTTCGCGCAAATCAACTTAAGGTTCTCGTTGCCACCGACGTCGCTGCGCGGGGATTGGACATCGAAGATATCTCGCACGTCTTCAATTATCACCTGCCCGACGATGCCGAAGTGTATATCCATCGCATCGGGCGCACCGGGCGCGCAGGCAAGTCCGGTATCGCGATAACGCTGCTTTCACCCAAAGAGAAGCGTCGCCTGCGAGAAGTCGAAGCGCTGACCAAGCAGGCCATCACCAAGATGGAGGTCCCTACACCTGCCGATATCGTCCGCCATCGAGAAAGTCAGGTTATCGAGAATATGAAGATTTGGCTTGGCCGCGGACGATACAAGCGCGAACTCGAAATGGTGCAGGAGTTGATCGAAGCCGGACACGAGCCTTTGAACATCGCCGCGGCGGCGTTGAAGATTGCGCGCGCCGATGAGAAGCAAAGACCGATTGCAGATGTGTCCGAAGTGAAGGATGTGCGCAAGTCGGACCGAGACTCAGGGCGCGGCGGCAGGCGCGAGACGTTTGGGCGGCGCGAAGAGTTTGGAAGGGGAGGCAAGCAAAGGCTGAAGGGCGATGCGTCGCATGAGGCGGGGATGGTCCGCATGAGGATCAACAAGGGTAAACAACATGGAGTCCGCCCGAGCGACATCGTCGGCACGATCGCCTTTCACGCGAATATCCCCGGTTTTACCATCGGCAAGATCCGCATCGAGGACAAGTTCACGTTTGTGGATATCCCCGAAGATGCGGTGGAACAGGTAATGAAGCAGAATGGCAATTACCGTATCGGCAAGGAAAAGGTTGCGTTGACGAAGGCGAAATGAATTAAGAAATTCGTTGACACGGTATCCCGCTCATGTTATGCTTGCGGGCGTAGGATACCAGCAGTTTGCTTTGGAAGTACCAGGTGGCTCACGGTTTGTCCGTGAGCCACTTTGTTTTTCGCCGGTGAGGCGACTCCGATGCAATACCCAATGGTTACCTCCACATTTTTACTTTTGCCACAGGAGGCAAACATGTCGGATCGTATCACCGGTACAGTCAAATGGTTCAACGGAACGAAGGGCTACGGCTTTCTCGAACGCGAAGGCGGCCCCGATGTTTTCGTACACTTCTCGGCCATTCAGGGCGAGGGGTTCAAGAACCTGCAGGAAGGCCAGAAGGTCGAGTTCACTGTTGAACAAGGCCCCAAGGGTCTGCAAGCCAGCAACGTTGTTGTGATTGGCTAATTCGTACCACTGACAAAAAATCCCCGAGGTTTTCACCTCGGGGATTTTTATATCTTTTGTAATTGGCTTACCCATGCCTTTGCATAAATCGTTCCATGCGGTGCAGGGCTTCCTCGATCTTTTCATACGCTGTGGCGTAACACATGCGCGCGAAACCTTCGCCGCCGGGACCAAATGCGTTGCCCGGCACAACGGCTACATGTTCTTCAACCAATAATTTTTCGCAGAAGGTCTCATCGTCCATGCCTGAGGCTTGGATGTCCGGAAAGGCATAGAAAGCGCCGCGCGGCTCGAAGGTCGAGAGACCGAGGCGGTTCAGTCCGGCGACTAATAATCTGCGGCGGCGGTCGTATTCGAGGCGCATCTCCTCCACATAGGGGTCGCCGCTCTGCAGGGCAACGAGCGCGGCATCCTGTGCCGTCGTCGGCGCGGACATGATTGAGT
>DATKAU010000139.1:0-2896 GCA_035514655.1 Anaerolineales bacterium | reverse complement strand
AACCTTGGTTTGGAGCGGTTTTTTGGTGGATTTCATGTTGTTGGCAGTAAAATAACATGTTGGCAATATTGAAACACGCGTTATAATCACGCTTCGGAGTCAAATTAATGCCACCCATTTTTCCCTTTACAGCCATTGTCGGTCAGGAGCGCATGCGGCGCGCGCTCATTTTGAACGCCGTGGACACCCGCATCGGCGGCGTATTGATCCGCGGCGAACGCGGCACTGCCAAGTCCACTGCGGCGCGATCGCTTGCTGCCTTGCTTCCCAAAGTCAAAGTCGTTGACGATTGCCGCTTCGGCTGCGATCCGGACAAGCCCAACACCTGGTGCACCGAATGCAAGGAACGCTTTGCCGGGAATAAGATTGTTCCGGCGCACACTCGCACCACATCATTTGTTAACCTGCCTGTCTCCGCCACCGAAGACCGCGTGGTGGGCACGCTTGATATCGAACAGGCGATTCAAAAAGGCGAACGGCACTTCGAGCCGGGCGTCCTCGCCGGCGCCAACCGCGGTTTACTTTACATTGACGAAGTGAATCTGCTCGACGATCACGTGGTGGACGTCCTGCTCGACTCTGCCGCGATGGGCACAAACATGGTAGAACGCGAGGGGATTTCCTTCTCGCACCCCGCCCGCTTCATCCTCGTTGGGACGATGAATCCTGAAGAGGGGGAGCTCCGGCCTCAATTGCTGGATCGCTTTGCCCTCTCCGTGGATATCGTGGGTATCCGCGAAGCGCGCGAACGGGTGATGATCATGGAACGCAACCTGGCATTCGAGCAGGATGCGGAAGCCTTCCGCCAGCAATGGATGCAGAAAGAGGAGGAACTCTCGCACAAGATCGAAAAGGGACGCGAGCTCATCGGCGAAGTTAAACACACCAGCCGCGATTTGCTTTCCATCGCCGCGCTGACTGCTTCATTAAATGTCGACGGTCACCGCGCAGACCTGGTAATCCTGAAAGCCGCGCGCGCGCAAGCCGCGTTCGAGGGACGGACGAAGATCAACGATCACGATATCGCCCTCGCCGCAGAACTGGCTCTCCCGCACCGCATCAAACGGACTCCCTTCCAGCAGGCTGAGATGACGACCGAGCAGCTGCAGGAACGCATCGAACAACTGGCAGGTCAATCGATGCCGGAAGATTCGGAGTCTGATGAGTCCGAATCCCAGGAAAGCAAATCCGAGGAAAAAAAAACTTAAAACTCGAAGATGAGCGCGAGGAGGGTCCGCAGGAGGGCAAACCCGAACCGACGCCGCAGGATGTGTTTGCAAACACGAGCGCGAACTGGTGGGAGGGCGGACAGAAGGTCAAGCCGAGCGAGAAATTTCAGCCTCGCAAATTGAACACGCCTCTCGATAAACTCACTCGCAAGCAGGCGGGCAGGCGTTCGCTGACAAAGACCGAACGTAAACATGGGCGCTACATCAAGGCGCGCCCTGCTGGTGAAAAGAAGGATGACATTGCCTTTGATGCAACCTTCCGCGCTGCCGCGCCGTTTCAAAAGAAACGCGTCGAAAAACGAAAAAAGCTTGCATTCGCCATCGAGTCGTCTGATCTACAGCGCAAGGTCCGCGTAAAGCGCGTAGCCAACCTAGTGTTATTTTTGGTGGATGCATCGTGGTCGATGGCAGTTGCCGAGCGCATGAACGCCACGAAAGGCGCGATCCTCTCATTGCTCACCGATGCCTACCAACGCCGTGACCGCGTGGGATTAATCGTCTTCCAAAAAGATCGCGCTACTCTTGTTCTACAACCAACCAACTCTGTGCAACTCGCCCAACGCGCCTTGATGGATATCCCCGTCGGCGGAAAGACTCCGCTTTCGGCAGGCTTGTTCCTCGCCACGGATGTATTGCGGCAGGAAAAAGTCCATCACCCCGATGTGGAACCGCTGTTGATCGTGCTGACCGACGGCGCAGGGAACGTATCCATAGGCGCCCTGCCCCCGCAGGAAGAGTCGTATAAATTTGCAGAGTTGATCGCAAACGAAAAGATCAAGAGTGTGGTCATCAACATGGAACATGCCGCCTTCGACCAGGGACTCGCGCAACAACTGGCGAACCACTTGAAGGCACAGTGTTATGCATTGAGCGAGTTGAAGGCGGAAAACTTGTATCACGCCGTGAAGGATGAGATGGCGAAGCCGATGAAGAAATAAGATTCTGCCAGACTTCCGAAGTCTCATAGACTTCGGAAGTCTTTTTGCCAGGTGTATAATTGTCATATGGCAACGCACATCCCCCCCGCCATCGCCAGAATTGCCCCCGATGGCAACCTGACTCCGCGCCAGATCCGGCGCATCATGATTGATATGGTCATGCGAAAAGGGAAGCCCGGCACGGGGAGCAGCGCTGAATTCATGCGAAGGAGAACGGCGGAAAACCCTTGGCCTGATTTGCGGGAGATACTAAAAAGCGTTGAGTGGGCAATTGTAGGTGTTGTAGCAACCCGCGCATACATGCCCGAACGTATGACGCAAGCAATGGATATTTTGGTTTATGAAAGCACCGGGGAAATGGTTATTAAACTACTGGAACAAGCGGGGTATCGCGTGAGTTCCGGTCTAACAACATCTGGCTGTTTGATGCTTGCGCCTGATGAAACGATAGTGAATGTGATATTTGGTCATGAGGTATGGCTCAAAAAGGCATTGTCCGATCCTGGGAAAGATCCCGCTGGATATCCCGTAATCAGATTGCCCTATCTTGTCATGATGAAAATGAATGCACAACGCACTCGCGATATGGGCGATTTGGGAACCATGTTAGGCTGGGCCTCTGACGCCGACCTGGATGCAGTTCGCGCGGTGGTGAAGCAATATGCGCCCGAAGATTTGGAAGACTTGGAATCGTTGATCTTCATTGGAAAGAGGGAACAGGAGAATCCG
>DATKAU010000138.1:0-5949 GCA_035514655.1 Anaerolineales bacterium | reverse complement strand
GTGCAAGACGGAATCTGCAAAACGATACATATCCTTTTTGACAATGCCAAGATTAATCAGCATATCCAATTCGCGTCGGATATCTCCCGCCTGTCGAATCAAAGCCAGCGATTGTTCGAGAAGTTTTACAGCAGTTTCGTTATCTCCGTTGTACCAATGCCATAACCCCAGTTGAGCAAGGGCATTGTATTCTCCGCGGATGTAATGATGGGTTTGTGCCAGCGTGAGCGCGTTATCCAATTGCGGTTTGGCGTCAACTGCCTGCCCCGCAAAAAACATGGCGCGCGCTTCCAGCCATAACGCGTCGACAAGCAGATCGGGCGAACGGTCGCGAAGCTGTGTATCGGTGGTCACTTCTTGAATCGCAGCTTGTGCTTCTGCTTTGGCGGCGGAATAATTGCCTTCATCGAATTCCAGTTTTGCCCGGCGGAGGGCGAGTTGGGTGCGGAGATATGCAGAGTCCTCAAACCCGCTGGTGAGGTGGAATAGTTCGTCGAGATCCTGACGTTGTTCCCTGCGCCTGCCGAGCAGGTCGTAGACCCTTTCACGTTTCATCAGGATATCGAACCGATCGCGGCCGGTTTTCTCATCGATAAAATCGAGGGCGCGATTGAAATACGCGAGCGTTTCTTCGTTTGCGAAATTTGCAGCCGCCTGTTCGCCGGACTTCAACAAGTAGTGATGAGCTTTGTCGCGGATCCCCGCCCTGTCGTAGTGATAGGCTAATTGCGGGGTGAGTATTTCAATCTGGTCGGGGTAGGCTGCCTCCAGAAAAGCGGCGTATTGACCATGCAGTTGCATCCGTGTGGCATAGGCGATACTTTCGTAACCGACTTCATGGGTGATGAGATGCTTGAATAGGTAGGTCAGGTCCGGCTCGGGCGATTCGAGAGGAGTCAGATCCAACTTTTCCATCACTTTAAGATCCGACTTAATATGCTCCTCGGAACCCAGCGCCGGATAATACCTGTGCAGATGTTCAAATCGGAAGATCCGGCCGATGATGCTGGCCACCTTGAGTGCCAGTTGTTGCGAAGAAGCCAATTGATCGATGCGGCTGAGAATCAGGCTGTGGAGGCTCGTCGGCAATTCCAGGTTTTTCAACGAATCGATGTCGTGGGGATCAATCCCGCGATCGTGCATGTAGTTCAGCAATTCCTCCACATAAAAGGGGTTGCCCTGTGCTCGATCGGTAATCCGTTGGATGAGAATTGGTGGAACAATGCCGCGATGTTCATGGAAGAGATGGGCAAGTTTCGCACGAATTACCTGCTCGGACTCCGATGTATCCAACTCGGCCAGTTTAATTTCGGTGAAGTAGTCCAATCCTTGAAGCAGGGCGAGCGGATGGTGGAGGATTTCCACCTCGGCCGGGCGGTAGGTAAGCACGATCAGAATCGGTAGATGTTCAATCGCCCGTGAAATCTGCACAAGCAGATCGAGGGAAACCGGGTCGATCCAGTGCAAATCCTCAAGTACCAGTAACACGCCTGTTCCATCCTCTCCCGCCTCCTTTGCGGTGAATTGCAGGATTTTCAAGAGCACAGTTTCGAGTTGAGCTTTGCGATCGGATGGCTGGAGGGATCGCGTAAAGTCGTTCTCGGGCAGAGGCAGACCAAGGACCGATCCAAGCAGAGGCAGGGCATCGACATGCTCCGGGCAGCAATCCTCCAATTCGCCTTCGATGGCACGAACCTGTTTGCGCAGAGGTGTCGCGGGATCGAGATTGAAGTATGCATTCCAAATCGGAATCCATACGAGATACGGAGTGATAACCCCATCCGATTGGCATGCTCCGCCGTATCCAGGCAATTTTCTTCGACGGGCAAGGCGAATCCCTTCCGCAGCCAGCCGCGATTTGCCCATGCCTGCTTCGCCGGTGATCCCGATGATCTGTCCGTGCCCGCGAATTGCCAATTCAAGTTTCGCGGCTATTAATTCCATCTCGTTCTTTCGGCCGATTAAGGGGAGAGTGTAGGATGGCTCTTTCAGGCGGATCGCGCGGCTTTGCAACGGACCCTGAACGGCAAAGACCAGGATGGGTTCCGATTTACCTTTAATAGCCATGGGCGGGCGGGCTTCAAAGGCAAATTCATCCTCCCCTGCCTTTTGAACGCGCCCCGAAACCAAAATCTCACCCGATGCCGCCTTCATCATCAGACGTGCCGCAAGATTGACTCCATTCCCCAGTGCGCTGAACGATTTCCGGTTCCGCCCGCCGTAGCCTCCCACACGCATCGTTCCGCTGCTTATGCCGATCTGGATCGATTCTGGAAAGCCGCGGCCGTTGAACTTTTCCCTGATTTCAAGCGCGGCACGTATCGCACGGTGTGTATCGTTTTCGTGAATGTGGGTCGCGCCGAAGGAGGCGTAGAAGTAACTGCCCTTGTCGCCGATGGTCAGTTCAAGCAGTGCTCCTTCATGGATGTCAAGTATCTGTTGTGTCCCCGAGACGATTGAATTCAGTTTTTCCCACGCTTGCAAGTCGTTGTCATAATCTATCCCTGTGAACCGGATGAATAAGGCGGTGGTCGGCCGCAGGTCGGTCAGGAGCAACTGATGTCCGGTTGTTTCCCTTTCGTACACCATGTGTAGGATCCATGGTTTGAGAACTTCCGGATCGATCTGCGGCATTGGCTCGAGAGCCGGGAGAACAGGCTGATCCTGGACTTTGAATTGGATCTCAGAGGAGGCATCCAGGATGGAAAATTCCTCTCCGTTTTCTGCCAGGCATCGCGGCAGGTTTGAAATTCCAAGAGCCTGGGTTGTTATCGAATCAAGGATTACATCTCCCGGTTTCGCAAGTTGTTCAGCTGTGGATAGCCGTGCAACTGTCGCTCCGGCCAGCGTGTCTAACAACCGGATGTTAGCGTCACCAATCGCAAACCGCCTGACGGGACCTGTGCACACTGCGGTTTTTATGGATAAGTCGGGGAAACGTTTTAGGGCATCCTGCAAGGCTTGTGCACAGTCAACCGCGCGTTGCGCTGAATTCCCAAGGCCATCGTCGAACCAGCTGGTCACTGCATCGCCCGCAAAGCTGACAACACTGCCGTCGAACCTGTCCACCTGGTCAAGCATCGCGTCGTACACATCGTTGATTCGGCGGGTGAGTTCCTCAATTCCCCGCCGGACGCCGAACTCATGCGTGAGTTTTTCGGTTAGAGGAGTGAAACCGGAGATGTCTGTAAAAAGCGCGGTGCCGGTTGTTCGGTCTGGAAGCGAATTGCCGCGTGCCAGGGCGCGCAGGCGATCCTGTGGAATGTAGGTATGAAGCATCATGAGTTCATTAAGTTATACGCCCGGGGTGATTGTACTTTATTCGTATTGCAACCGAAACCCCTTCGGCTCCCGGAGCAGAATCAAAAATTCAGTACTACCGAGGGATTGATAAATTAGAAAATCTGTTCTATAATTTACCCATTCCAAATCAACCCAATGAGGAGAGTTGCCATGTCTAATCGTAATGTTGTGCACGTTGAGATCCCAGCCGCCAATGTGGAGGCAGCTGGGAAGTTCTATCAGGATTTGTTGGGGTGGAAGATGGAACACGTCGAGGATTTCAATTACACCATGTGGGAGGATGGAGCCGGGTACGGCGGTGGGTTCAATGAGGTTTCCGCTGAGAACCCGGTGGGTCAGGTGCTCGTTTACATCGACAGTGACGATATCGATGCCGATCTCAAGAATGTAGAGAGACTCGGCGGCTCGGTAGTCCGCGCCAAGACTGAGATTCCTGGCACAGGCTGGTATGGACTATTCAAAGATCCCACAGGCAATACGCTTGCACTGTACACAAGTATGAATCCGAGATAAAAAATACGAAGGGCGGCTCTCAAAGAGCCGCCCTTCGTTGTTTCATGTATTTGAAAAGATCTATCTAAACCTTTCGCATTAACTTTTCTCCTTATGGGTGGAATATATCAGTGTAGGAAAGTTGTCTCCGGCAATCCCATCCACTTTTCGTTCAAGAGTCATACCGATGCGTTCGGCGACCCGTTGAGAGGCAATATTATCGGGATCGATTAAACAGATCAAGCGGGAGAGACGGAGTTTTTCGAACCCATACTCCATCAGTCCGCGTGCCGCTTCGGCGGCAAGCCCTTGACCCCAAAAGGACTTGTCCAGCAGGTAGGCGATTTCAACTTCCAGTCTGTCGTCTATCTCCCAAGGCAACAACCCACAGCGACCGATAAATTTACCTGACTCTTTATGGATCGTTGCCCACAGTCCCAATTGGGGATGCCTGGGATGCCCGTGCATATGCCATTCCAATTCCTCCCTGGTCTCTTCGAGAGTCAGCACACCTTCAGGAAAATATTTTCGTATCTCCGGGTCACGATACAGGGCAAAAAGCGCGTCGAGATCGTCCATGACGAGATGGCGAAGGATCAGGTGTTTTGTTTCGCCGATGATTGTCATTCGATCAGCCCAGCGCCAACTCTATCGCTTCATCCATCGTCAACTTTTCGCCCTCGGCCCAATGCTCTGTAAATGCCTGCCCGCCGAGCATCTCTCGCAGTGTTGAAATTTCACTTTCGTATTCCACCTGCTCCCTCTGGGTCATGACAGAATCGATCGCCTCACGAAGCACCCGGGCAGCGCCCAGGAGCATTGCCGCACGGACAGGCTCTTCTTTTCTTATCAGAATATAAGCGATACATTCCAGTTCATGCGTGACCGCAGACCTGTGGCCGAGATCCTTCCACTTCGGTAACAGGTCGCGGTATGTTGCCAGCGGCTCAGCGAGTTCGCCATGCTCACGGAGAACGTGGGCAAGTTCGCTCTGGCTGGAATACAGGACGCGCTTATTCCCAATTTCCTGCGCATATTCTGCACTTTCTTTAAATGCTGCCCGTGCAGCTTCCAGGTCTCCTGTCAGGGCGAAGGTATGAGCCAGTCCGATTGCCATAAAGGAGGATGCCCAACCGAAGCCCACTTTTTTTGCGATGTCGGCGGCTTCGTACAAATACGCCTTCGCCTTATCGAGGTCCGTACTTGCAAAATATTCCATCTGCGCACGGGTGGAGAGAACGAAAGCTAATTCAGCTTGAAGACCATGCTGCCGTGCGAGCTTTTCGCCTTCTTCGGCTGCGTTAAATGCGGTGGGAATATCTCCCAGAAAGATGCTGGTCAATGCCAGAGTGGCGTACGCGCGCGCGACCGTCGCTGTGTCATTTGATTTCATACCCAGCATGATCGCCCGTTCCGAGGCAATGCGTCCTGCTCGATGCTCACCCATCGTGGCAGATATCCATGCATACAAACTAAACAGGCGCGCGCGTTCTACATCCAAACCGGGCAACGCCTCGGTTTTTTCCAGAATATCATTGCACCAGATCCGTGCCTCTGTGTTGTAATCGCGAACAGCCCAATAGCCGCCTACGGAAAATGCCAATTTCAAGGCTTTTGGCAGGTTATTTCCCGTTGCCCAATCCAGCGCAGCTCGCAGGTTATCGTGTTCCGCTTCAATCCGATCCAGAAGTTCCAATTCCTCGGTTCCGAACATGCGTAAGGATGTATATGCCGAAAGATTTAATACATAATCCAGATGACGGTCGCGGACTGCCGCCGCCTCCCCCGACTCGGCCAGTTTCTCCATCGCATATTGCCGGATGGTTTCAAGGAAGCGATAGCGGGATTTTCCACCCTGCTCTTCGACGATGACGAGCGATTTATTGACCAGCCCAAGCAAACCGTCCATCGCCTCATTCTCACCGACCACTGATTCTGCCGCCTCAAACGTCCACCCGCCCGAGAAGACGGCGAGCCTGCGCAGGGCGCGTTGTTCGATTTCATTAAGCGATTGATAACTCCAGTCAATCAATGCGCGCAGGGTCTGCTGGCGCGGCAGGGCGGTGCGGCTCCCGCCCGTGAGCAGTTTGAATCGGTCATCGAGTCGTTGGGCGATTTGTTCGGGAGTGAATATTTTCACGCGCGCCGCGGCGA
>DATKAU010000137.1:0-5582 GCA_035514655.1 Anaerolineales bacterium | reverse complement strand
TAAACCGGGCGAAGAGGAAAACCTATATGGCTGAAAAAATTTCCCGGCGTGATTTTTTGAAACTTGCCACTGCAGGCGCGGCGACCACCGCTGTATTAACAGGGTGCGGTCCGGCTTCGCGGTATGTTGTACGCGAACCGTACACGCAAATGCCCGAGTACACCTACAATGGCTTGAGCACATATTACGCCACGGCGTGCCGCGAGTGCGCGGCGGGATGTGGACTCGTCGTCCGCACGATGCAGGGACGCGCAATCAAGGTCGAAGGCAACGCGGCGAATCCCGTCAACCTGGGCAAGACTTGCGCACGTGGTCAGGCAACCTTGCACGGTTTGTACAATCCTGATCGCGTCGAAAACCCCATTAAACAGGCGCGATCCGATGCGCTGGGAACCGATCAGGTTTCATGGGATGATGCAGTACAGGTCGTCGCCGACGCATTGAAAAATACCAACGTCTCTGAAATCGGTTTTCTGATGGGGATGGCTCCCGATCATCTTTTCGATCTGGTTTCCGAACTTGCCGTAGGCGTCGGAGCGCCAAGCCCAGTTCGTTACAGCGCGCTGGGCATGTTTGAGTCGCGTGCTACTCTGAGTAGAGCGGCGGAGAATCTGTTCGGTCAAGCCGGAATGCCGTTCTTCGATCTCGGCAATGCCGACCTTGTAATTTCCTTCGGGGCGAATTATCTCGAAACCTGGCTCTCCCCGGTTGCATACACACGCGAATTTGCAAAAATGCGCCGCGGGAACCCAAAACGGCGCGGGTACTTTATCCAGTTTGAAGCGCAGTTATCGCAGACTGCCGCCAAGGCGGACGAGTGGATCCCGCTTCATCCCGGCACCGAGGGCATGGTCGCGCTGGCGATCGGCAAACTCGCATCTGAGATGAAAGGCGCGGCGGTCGCTCAGATGTTCTCCTCCGTCGATGTCGACGATGTTGCAACAAAATCAGGCGTAAAACTCGAGACTCTTGAAAATGTCGCACGACATATCGTCGAAGCACAAAATATGATTGCCATCCCGGGAGGGGCGGCGCTGGGGCAGAGTAACGGCTTGCAGACTGCCGAAGCCGTCCTTGCACTCAATGCGTGGGCTGATAATTTTGGAAAACCCGGGGGTGTATTCATCTCGCCGCTCTCGCCGAACCAGGACGCTTATCACCATCCGGCGAGCGCGCAGGAAATGGCTGATTTCATCGCCAGGATGAATAACGGCGGAGTGAAAGTCCTGTTCGTTCACGGCGTCAACCCGGTGTTTGAACTTCCCAAGGCAATGGGGTTTGCCGAAGCGCTTGCGAACGTAGAGTTGGTGATTTCATTCGCCACATTCCCCGATGAAACCGCCCTCGCCTCCGATTACATCTTCCCCGATCATCACGGGCTTGAATCGTGGGGCTACCAGAGAAGCGTCACCGGCACGTTGCAATCCGTGCTTTCAGGTGCACAGCCTGTCGTCTCACCTGTCTACAACACGCGCGCAACTGCAGATGTGTTGATCGCTGCCGCCCAACTCGCAGGCGCTACGGTCTCACAGGCTCTCTCGTATCAGGATGAAGTTGAATTCATTCGGAGAAAGCTCGTGAATCTTGTCAGCGAGCCGAACGGATCGTTTGCGGCTCCCGAGATCAATACCTTCTCGGCGTACTTCCAACAGCATGGCGGTTGGTGGCGAAATGCAGGCAACCTCGCGGCACTTTCCACTGCGGACGCCCTCAACAGGAGCGTGAATATCGAGGAAGCGAGGTTTGCCGGTGATGGAGAGTTTTTCTTCATCCCGTTCGTCTCGCCTACACTGGGTGAAGCAGGCGCGAACAAGCCGTGGCTGCAGGAATTGCCCGATCCCACAACGACAGTCATGTGGAACACGTGGGTGGCGATCAACCCCGAAACCGCTCACGAGCTTCACATCGAGAACGACGATGTGGTGAGGATCGTCAGCGAAGCGGGTGAGGTGAGAGCCGCGGTGTATTTGTACCCAGCCATCCATCCGGGAGTGATCGCCATGCCGTTCGGGCAGGGTCACACCGCGTACGGCAGGTTTGCCCAGGGGCGGGGATCGAATCCCGCGGACATCCTGGGTCTGCATTTCAACGAAGCCGGCGATCTCGCCTTTGCGGGTATGAAAGTCACGATTGAGCCTACAGGTGAAAAACAAATCCTATCTCGTCTCGAAAGCCGAATCGGTGTATATAACGAAGGCTTCCCTGAGGAAGGACATTAGAGGAGCAGCGCATGAGTGGCATGACTGTAGATCTGAACCGCGTAGGCGCCAAGGGCGCGCTCGCGGAAGAGGCGGAAGGTAAATGGGGCATGACGATTGACATGGACGTGTGCACAGGGTGCCAGGCATGTGTCGCGGCATGCGCGATGGAAAACAACCTGTCCTTCGTGGGCGAAGAGGATGCCGGGTACGGCCGCACACAACACTGGATCCGCATCGAGCGGTTCTGGGACGGCGAGTTCCCTAATGTGAAGACGAATTTCCAGCCGATGCTGTGCCAGCAATGCGGACACGCGCCATGCGAACCCGTCTGCCCGGTGTTCGCCACGCCTCACAGCAATGCGGAGCAGCTCAACCTGCAGGTGTATAACCGCTGTGTAGGCACCCGCTACTGCGCGAACAACTGCCCCTACCAGGTGCGATCGTTCAACTGGCGCGATTATCACATCGAACCGAATCTCGGCAATGAACGAGATGTGGACGGCGCGGTCAAAATCGTATTCCCGCTTCACAATCAATTCAACCCGGATGTCACCGTCCGCCGCCGGGGCATCATGGAAAAGTGCACCTTCTGCATCCAGCGCATCCACAAGGCGCAGGACAAGGCAAAGGCTGAAGGGCGCGAAGTGGAGGATGGCGAGTTCACCACCGCCTGCGCGCAAGCCTGCCCCGCCAATGCGATCGTCTTCGGCAGGATCGATCACGAGGAATCCCTGGTCAGCCAGTTGGCGCATCAGGATAGAGGTGTGAAGCATCTTGAAGAGCTCAATACCCTCCCGCGTATAACCTACCTCAAGGAAGGTTAAGATGGCTGTTACCTCCAAATATTTTCCCGGTGCAGAAAAACCGCATGAAGCCCACCACGAAGAAGAGGACGATCCGCGCCAGTATTTGATGTACGATCCCAAACCGCGCGGCGAGATGAACGCGATGGTGATGGAATCGATGCATGCCACCTCGTGGAAATTCTGGCTGGTGCTTGGCATCCTTGTCTTTCTGGTTGTCACGTGCTTCTTCTACGCCTGGGGTTATATGATCGCCGAAGGTCTTGGCGTGGCAGGCGTGATGCGCCCGTCATACTGGGGCATCTTCCTGGTCAACACCGTGTTCTGGATCGGCATCAGCCATGCTGGGACGTTTATCTCCGCGATCCTGAGAGTCTTCAAGGCGGAGTTCCGCCGTCCGTTCACGCGCGCCGCAGAGTTGATGACCACCTTCGGCTTGATCCAGGCTGGAGCGAGCATCTTCATGCACCTCGGCCGCGTGTGGCTTGCATATTGGTTGTTTCCCCTCCCGAACGCACGGCAGTTGTGGCCTAACTTCCATTCGCCGCTGATGTGGGACCTGCTCGCGATCACCACCTACGTGCTCGGCAGTACGATGTACCTGTTCCTGCCGTTGATCCCCGATCTGGCGATGGCGCGCGACCGCTCCACCGGCTGGCGCAAGATTTTCTACCGCGTGCTTGCGCTCGGTTTCCGCGGCACTGAAGGTGAATGGCGTCATCTGCAGACCGCCATGAATTTCTTTGCGTTTGCGATCATCCCCGTAATGTTCTCTGTGCATACCATCGTTTCGTGGGACTTCGCCATGGCGATGCGCCCGGGTTGGTCTTCCACAGTGTTTGGTCCCTACTTCGTACTCGGGGCTTTGCATTCGGGTATGGGCGCGGTGGCGGTGGTGTTGTTCATCATGCGCACCACCATGAAGCACATGGATTATTTCATCCGCAAGGAGCATTTCGACGCCCTTGGCAAATTGATGCTGATTGTTACGTTTGCCTACTCCTACTTTTTCTTCAACGATTACATCGTGCAATGGTACGGCGGCGACAAATGGACGGACACCCTACTGCACTGGCTGGAGGAGGGTCCGATGGCATGGATGTTCTATCAATTGCTTTTGTTCAACATCATACTTCCCCCTCTCTTATTGTGGAACAAGAAAATACGCGAGACACCATGGCTGCTGGCTTTGATCGGGTTGATGATCAATGTCGGCATGTACTGGGAACGTTATCTAATTATCCCGGTCATGCTGACGATCAACCGCATGCCGTTCACCTGGAAACTGTACGAGCCTCGCATCGAAATCTTCCTGACCATCGGGACGTTCTCGATGTTCCTGCTGTTCTATATGATTGCCTCCCGCCTGATCCCGCTGGTTCCGGTCTGGGAGGTGCAGGAGGGGCAGATGACCCATACCCTTCGTAAGGTTGGCAAGGCGCACGTACCAACCGTCAGCGAGTTCGAATAAATATGGAGCAGACCATGGCTGACACAACCCTTCTGGCTGTTTTTGAAGATATCGACCCCGCCGCTGAAGCGATCGAGAAACTCCACGAGATGGGCGTGACGGACGATAACATCAACGTCATCTCCGGCGTACCCATTGCCCACAGAATGCTGGGCAGGCCTCATCCCCACACGAACGTTTCACGCCTATCGCTGGGCGGGGCGATTGTCGGTTTCGCGTTTGGAGCGTTCCTCAATTACGGAACCCCCTACCTCTACAACGTGCCGGTGGGCGGGCAGTACATTACGCCCATACCACCTGGCATGATCCTCCTGTTTGAGATGACAATGCTTTTTGCACTGCTTGCCACTTTTTTAGGTGTGTTCCTGGATAGTTATTTCCCCAATTACCGCCCGATGGAATATGTGGGAGAAGTCAGCGATGGAAAAATCGCCGTCTTCTTCAAGGTTCCCGAAGGAGACCAGAAAAAATTCACCGACGCCATCGGCAAACTGGGGGCTGAATCGGTCAAGCAGGCGGAGGCTCAACAGTTATGAGATTATTGCGGCAACTCTTCTGGGTTTTACTCACCCTGGGGGTTCTCTTCGGAATCCTGATGCTCTTCACCTACGATATCATCAAGATCGACTGGGTGAGTTTCATGGAGATCCAGCCCTCGTACAAGCAGATGGACGAACCGCTTCCTCCTCCGCCGAACTCGATCCCGGTCGAGGGGGCGATTGCCATCCCCGGCATGGGCGCGCCCGAAAATCCCACCGAGGCGGATGAGGCGTCCATAACCCGCGGCGCGGAACTCTACGCGATCAACTGCCAGATGTGCCACGGCGTTACCGGGCAGGGCAATGGATCCGTCGCGCCGTTTCTTGTGAATTTCAAACCAGCCAATCTCACGTCGGAAGTGGTGCAATCGAAGAGCGATGGTTCGATGTTCCTAACCATCAGCAACGGACTCGAGGGCCGCATGCCGGCGTTGAATGAAAATCTCACCGTATCCGATCGCTGGGACCTGGTGAACTTTGTGCGCACGCTGGCGGCCGCAGAGTAGGGCAGGAGCAGAGACATGAATGATGATGTTCGAAGAGTGATTTATGGAACGCTGATCGGATT
>DATKAU010000136.1:0-11998 GCA_035514655.1 Anaerolineales bacterium | reverse complement strand
AACAAAGCGCCGAGTCGCTTGCTCCGCTTGTGCTCGCACAAATTATTAATCCAGGCTGCGGCGTCATCTACTGCGGACGACTCGGGATGCTCGAACCGCGCACCGGCGTGATTTGGGGAGGCGTCGAACTCGGTATCTCCTCCGCTGGCACGGTTCAACTCGGACATTATTACGGGTTCAGCGTCAATGTGTATGGATTCTCAACGAACGCGCACACCCTCGACGCGCAGAACGCCTTCGAGCGCGGACTCAACGCCTCCCTGCCCGCCCTTGCCGGCGCGGACGAACTCTCGGGCATCGGCGAGATGGAAGCAGGCGTGATGGGCTCGTTTGCACAGATGGTGCTGGACAACGAACTGGCGAAAAGTGTGCTTCGCTTGCGGGCTGGATTGTCTGCAGATGTGGAGCATCTTGCCGTGGAAGTCATCAGCACAGTCATGGATACGAACCGCAACTACCTTGCGAGCAAACACACCCTCAAACACTTGCGCGCAGGCGAAATGGCGCTTACCAAACTCGCCGAACGCAATTCGTGGGATACTTGGGAGGAAAAGATGAACCGCAAACAAATGGCCGATTACGCAACAGATGAAGCAGAGAGAATCTTGCGTGAACACGTTGTCCCGCCGCTGGAACCCCAGCAGGAGGCGGAGTTGGATAGAATTTTGGAGGCCGCAGCACGGGCGACGGTGAAGGTTAAGAAGTAACTGTAATGCTCTGCTGGTTGAGTAAGGTGTGCAAGTTGAACCCGTATCGAAACCAGAGAAACCCAGTAAACAAAAAATTTCATGAATACGCTGTGGTTTCGATACGCCGCTTCGCGGCTACTCAACCACCGAATTAGGAGAAACCATGCTCAAACAATCACATGCAATTTCTGAAGAACTCATCGAATGGCGGCGGGACTTCCATATGCACCCCGAACTTGGATTCGAACTCCACCGCACGTCGAAGATAGTCGCCGATGAGTTGGAGAAGATGGGGTACCGAGTCAGGCGCGGGGTTGGGAAGACCGGTGTTGTTGCTGATATCGGCGAGGGCGGCAGGATGGTCGCCATTCGCGCAGACATGGACGCGTTACCCATCCTTGAATTGAATGAAACCGAATATGTCTCGCAGAACAAAGGCGCGATGCATGCCTGCGGACATGACTCGCATACCGCGATGGCACTCGGTGCGGCCCTTTTACTGTCGAAAGAAAAGTTGCCTGGGCGGGTGCGCTTCTTATTTCAACCGTGTGAAGAGACCATTGACGCGGAAGGAAAAAGCGGCGCTCAGCGCATGTCTGAGGAGGGAGCGATGGAGGGCGTGGATTATGTCATAGCCCAGCATGTCGATCCGCAAAAGCCGGTCGGAACGATCAGCATCAATGGGGGTCCGTCATCGGGCGGCGTGGATTCGTGGCATGCAGTCATCAAGGGCAAGGGCGGGCACGGCGCGCACCCCGATAAAACCGTCGATCCGTTCTACCTGATGGCGCACGTCATCATTGCCCTGAACGCGATCATCTCAAGGCGGATCAATCCGTTCGAGCCTGCCGTGGTAAGTGTCGGTTCGATCAGCGGCGGTTTCACTGAAAATGTGATCCCTGAGAGTGTGAAGATCACCGGCACACTCCGCTACACCAACGAGGCGGTGCACCAGCAAATTCATGTGGAGATCGAGCGCGCGTTCGACATTGTCAAGGCGCTGGGCGGCGATTACCAGATCCGCTATGATATCGGCTGTCCGCCCATGATCAATGATGATTTTGTTTCTGAAATGATAGAGAAGACCGGCAGGGATATGCTCGGCGAGGAAAACGTCGGCGGGATCGAGAAGACCCTCGGTGCGGAAGACTTCGGCGAGTTCATGAAGCACGCTCCCGGCGCCATGTACACGTTGGGCGTACAAAAGAAGGGACACGAAGACTTTCTGCTCCACCACCCCAGGTTCGATCTCGATGAACGCGCCCTGCCCATCGGCACGGCAATGCTGGCAGAAACAGCGAAACGGTTCCTGGCACAAACGTAAGCCAAATGGAATAATCATAAAAGGCACTCTGATCTTTGGTCGGAGTGCTTTTTGTTTTATTTACAAAATACCCAAGTTACCATACAATGTGAGGCAGAAGGGTGTGGGTTAATTATTCATGGCGGAATTATTAAATTTCAAAAATTGTTGCGTGGGATACCTGGTCATTTCCACCCTGGTCTGGATGTTTTCAAGCTATGCCTACCTCGATAATAGGAGGCGGGAGATAAACGACCCTGAACAAAAAGACTATGACCTCCGCGCAGTTTTTTTCGCCCCTTTTACATGGCCGTTCCTGCTTTTCGGCGGAGCGGTATTCACAATCATCAAGGCAGTGTTCTTTGGAGTCTTCCTGCTTGTATTCTCCCTCGCAGTGGCAGTTATCCGCAAGCCATTCTTCTGGCCGCTGATTGAACCCATCGTTTCGCGGATTGGCAGGAGGCTGTTGAAAGCCAATACATTCCTGGTCAGGCTGTTCGACCGCGATCCTTGAATGAAATTACGTCACCGTTAATCTTTGTTTGGGGTATTTTCCGTATCGCTTTTCTGCCACCACGCGTTTGATTCTGTCTAAGCCCTCCCTGATCTCGGTGAAGGAGGTATAGAGAGGCGCGAAACCGAGGCGGATGTTATCGGGTTCGCGGAAGTCAGGAATCACGTTCATCTCCTCGATCAAAGTACGGTTGACGCGATAGCCGTCCGCATGGCGGATGGAGATGTGGGAGCCGCGGATGGCAGAATCCCGCGGGGAGCCGAGCGAAAAGCCCAGGGGCGCGAGCCAGGTATCGGTTAAGAAGGAGGCGTAGTCTGTCATCAAAATGGATTTGGCGCGGATGGCGTCCATCCCTGCGCTAAGAATCGAATCAAGCGCGGCTTCCATCGCGAGAAGGGAGATCATGGGCTGCGTTCCGGCGAGGAACCGTTGGGCGCCGGGGGCGGGTTCGTAATCGAGACCGAAGTCGAAGGGTTTATTTTGTCCCCACCAGCCCCAGATGGGAGAGGAAAGTTTTTCCTGTAATTTTTTGTTGATATAGAGAAAGGCGGGTGAGCCGGGACCGCCGTTGAGATATTTATAGGTGCACCCGATGGCAAGATCGACGTTGCACTCGTCGAGGGTGATTGGAACAGAGCCTACGGAGTGACTCAAATCCCAAAGAACGAGGGCGCCTTTTGCGTGAGCGAGATCGGTGATGCGGCGCATGTCGTAGATGAAGCCGGATTTGAAGAGGACATGTGAAAGAGTGACGAGGGCAGTGTCGTCGTCCATGGCTGATTCAAGGGAGGAAAGGTCAGGGGTGATGTCGTTATCGAGGGAGGGAATGCGGATGATTTCGTGTTGACCCCCTCCCCGGCCCTCCCCCAAAATGGGGGAGGGAGTTAATAAGTGAACACATCCTTGCAAAATGTACAAGTCCGAGGGGAAGTTAAGTGTGTCTGTGATGATGCGTTTCTTCCCAGGCTGATAGGTCAGCGCTGCCATGGCGAGTTTGTAGAGGTTGATGGATGTGGTGTCGCTGACCATCACCTGCCCCGGCGCAGCGCCAATGAGTTGACCGATCTTGTCACCGACGCGCGTGGGCGCCTCCCACCAGCCTTTGTTCCAGCCGCGGATGAGATCGCCGCCCCACTCTTCGTCCACGATCTGTTTTGCCCGGGCGGCGGAGGCTTTCGGCATGCGCCCAAGCGAGTTGCCGTCGAGGTAGATTAGATCGGGATCGGCGATGACGAACTGCTCGCGGTAGGAGGCAAGGGGGTCCTGCGAGTCAAGTTGTCTGGCGAAGTCAAGTGAGGGAGAGAAGTTGGTCATGGTTTTATTTTGCCACAGAGTCACAGAGCCGCTGAGAGAAAATTAATTACCCCGCGACTCCGCGTTACTGCGGCCAAGACTTGCTCTTTATTTTGCTCATCGCATATTCCGCCAGCGCTGCGATGGTCAGCGACGGGTTGACTCCGGGGTTTGCGGGCATGACCGATCCGTCGATGATAAACAAGCCGGGATAATTATGTACTTCGAAATTTTCGTTTACAACACCATCACCGGCATTTCGTCCCATCGGCGCGCCGCCCAAAATGTGCGCAGTGGTGGGCAGGTTGAGCAGGTTTTCGCCGAGCGACCCCAGCGCCACCCCGTTCGTTCGCCGGGCAAAATCGCGCGTGATCTCGTGTGAGCCCTCCACCTGCGCGTTGATCTTGTACCCAGGTTCCTCCTCCGCGACCAGGCCGGTGCGGAAGAGCGTGAACAGGCTGCGACCGATCTTGAATCGCATCCGGTTATCGCAATGTTGCATCACGAGCAGGATCGTCACATTGTGCGCCCAGCCCGGCAGGAACATCGCCTTTGCAAAGTCAACAGGATGCGTCAGGGCCCAACCGAGGAAATTCAGGATCCGGCGGGGAACGCTGACGTTCTTATCGATCAACGGCGCGGCGAGGAAACGCATCAACGACGAACCATCGGGATATCTCACCGGCTCGATGCGCGTCATTCCATCGTGATTGTAAATGGATGAAATGGCGACACCCTCCGAGTAATTGATGCTTGAATCCCGGGCCACGGTTCCCAGCAGACCCTCCGAGTTGGTCCTGACCATTGTGCCGAGTTTCCCCGATAGTTTTGGCAAAGCTTTCTTCACATTGCGCAGGTTCAAAAGCAGGTTCATGGTCCCCATTACCCCCGCAGAGAAGATGACGTTTTTAGCATGGACTATCGATTGTGTTTTGAATAAAGAGGTCGAGGGTTGGTATCCGACTTCGTACCGGGTGTTTTCGACCATGGTCGTCGATCCATCGTCCATGGCCAAAGGTCTGACAGCCACCACTTCCACTTCTGACCTCACCTCCGCCCCGTTCTTCTCTGCAAAATATAAATAATTCTTTGGGAGGACGTTCTTTGCATTGTAACGGCACCCCACCATGCAGCCACCGCAATGGATGCACCCTGCCCGTTCGGGTCCCTCGCCGCCGAAATACGGATCCGCGACGGTAACCCCCGCCTCACCAAAATAGACACCCACATCCATCGTGCGGAAGGTATGCCCCATGTGGCGCTCCTCCGCCATTTGCTGGAGGACGAGATCGGCTTTCCATAGCTTCGGGTTGCGTGCTACACCGAGCATACGTCTCGCCGTCTCATAATGTGGACGCAGGACCTCACCCCAATTCAATGGCTGATTCCACGGGGGAGTGGCAAATGTTTCGTCACTCGGGACGTCGAGCACGTTGGCATAACCGAGACTCCCGCCGCCAACACCCACTCCGTGCATGACCATCACTCCTTTGAGGAGGCTGATCTGCAAAATCCCATGCGCGCGGAGGGCGGGAAGCCAGAGATATTTCCAAAACTGCCAGTTGGTTTTGGCGAAATCTTTATCTTCGAATCGTTTGCCTTTTTCAAGGATGAGAACCGAGTAGCCTTTCTCAGTCAGTCGCATGGCTGAGACACTTCCCCCAAAACCGCTTCCTATAATCACGAAGTCAAAGCTATCAGCCATCGGCTATTCGCGTCTCCCCTTTATCACAATCCTGATCGGCGTCCCCAAAAACCCATATTCCTCGCGGATCTGATTCTCCAGATAACGCAAATATGTGAAGTGCATCAACTTCGGCTCGTTAACGTAGATCATAAACGTCGGCGGGTCGGAGCGGACCTGTGTGCCGTAGAACATCTTCAACGCCCGTCCGGCGTGTGTCGGGTGCGGGTGCGCGTCCTGTGCCCTGTGAATGACTTCGTTGATCTTGGATGTGGTCAGACGTGCAAGCCGTTCCTCCTGCACGCGCAGTGCCGTCGGCAGGACCTGGTCCACGCGCTGGCCTGTTTTGGCAGAGATGAACAACAGCGGCACGTAGTCCATGAAGTTCAAGTCCGCGCGGATCTTGCGTGTGAATTCCTCCATCGAGTATGAATCTTTTTCAACCGCATCCCATTTGTTGACGATCACCACGCAGGACTTCCATTGATCGAGGACAAATCCGGCTATGTGCGCATCCTGGGCAGTGATACCCGTCGTCGCGTCGATCATCAACAGGGCGACGTCCGCGCGCTCGATGGCTTTGAATGACCTCAGGACGCTGTATTGTTCCACACCGTGCTCGATCTTGCCGCGTTTGCGAATGCCGGCGGTGTCGATCAACGTGACTTCCAAACCGTTTACTTCGATCTTCGTGTCGGTGGCGTCGCGCGTCGTGCCGGGGATCGGGCTGACGATGGCGCGCTCCTCCCTCACCAGTTTGTTCAACAAACTCGATTTTCCCGCGTTCGGTTTGCCGACAATGGCGATCTTGATGCTCTCATCTTCAGCCTCCTCTTCCTTTGGCGGGAAGGAGGAAACGATCACATCGAGAAGATCGCCTGTTTCCGTACCGTGCACTGCCGAGACCGGATGCGGGTCGCCCAGCCCCAATTCGTAAAACTGGCTTGCCGCGTCCCGCGCTTCGCGCGATTCACATTTGTTGACCACAACGATAATCGGCGGGAAGAAGGAACCGTCTGGTAATTTTTTTTGCGAGCGGCGGAGGATGTCCGCGACTTCAAGATCGGGCGGTGTGACTCCCACCTGCCCGTCATTGACAAAAAGCACCACGTCCGCTTCATCTATCGCGGCTTGCGCCTGGGTGCGGATGTCGTCGATGAAATCCGATGAGCCAATGGAGAGGGGAGTCTTGCCACCATGTGTGGGGTCGATGCCGCCGGTATCAACAACATGAAATACACGCCCGTTCCATTCGGCTTCACCGAACAGGCGGTCACGCGTCGTGCCGGGCGTTTCGTCCACGATCGCCATGCGTTCACCGATCAGGCGGTTAAAGAGTGTGCTTTTCCCGACGTTGGGCCTGCCAACGAGGGCTACGATGGGTTTGGTCATTTAATCTTCTATTCTTTACCACAATGGGTGCGATAGTCGCCAGGGTTTATTGAGTCGCGCAAGGCGGGCTTTTGAGTATAAATCATGGACTCGGCGTGGAAGTGCCGGGGGGCGATAATACCAATTCTATCGTGCCGGGCAGAATGGATTCCACCAGGACGGCATCCACCAGCACTTCGATGTCCGGCGTGAGCTGGTACGTGCCGGCTGTGAGTCCGGTGGCATCCACTATCACAACGATATCCTGTGGGGTCAACGCGTCAAGCACGGGCAATGGGCCTGAGATAATCACATCCACGGTCTGCGGTGATACCTGAGCAACCAACCCGTCGGGAAGACCGGTCACGTTGATGAGTTGATCCAACAGTCTGACGCTGGTCTGGATCGGCGAGATGCCCACCTGCACCTCCACCGTCTGCGAACCGACAATGGTGATGTTTTGAGGCAGGGTCAGTGTCAGCCGGGTGGAGATATTTTCCCTTGCATCCTGCAGGTCCAGTGTCTGGGTATCTACAACGCCGGGAAGCGAGTTCACCAGTTCCGGATCGGACGCGAACACCGTGATTACCGGGGGGAACACCGAAATATTTTCAAGCCGATAACCCGGGGCGACCTGCCCGGTAACCACAACTTTCACCGCCACATCGCGGAAACCTCCCTGCTGGCTGATCGGTATGCTCACATGAATGGAATCGGGACCGGCGACAAGCCCATCGATGACCGAATTCTGCGAATTGAGAACCTGGACCAGTATGGCTTGATCGATGCTCTCTCGAACGCCGTCGATGTTGACGCGGACGCGCGCCCGCGCGGCTTGATCCACAAGCGATTCGGGACCTGAGACTATTACCTCGACCGGGTCGATTACCGCTTCACCCGCCTGATACCCGATCGCGGGCTCACCGCTCAACGAAAGATCGACAGGCAGAGTCCGGGTGGAGACCCGCTCCAATTGGACGGTGACAGATTCCGGGTTGACAAGAATGATCTGCATCGGGCGATCCGAGATCTGGATCTGAACGTCCGCCGTATGTCCGCCGGCGCTGAAGGTCGAGAGATCAATGATCGCACGCGCCGGCGTCTCCTGCACCGTGATCTCATCCCACACCGAGCGCGGCGCGCGCAGGGTAACCTCGACAACATCAGGGATATCGTTTGTGATGATTAAGGAAGGATCCTGCCCGACGATCTCGAGCGGCAGAGCCAGAGGGGAGCGAACCTCATTTGGGTCCGCCGACGTGACGGCGAATAACCATACCGAAACGGAAAGAACAAAGGCAAGGAGAAAAGTGCGGATGTTTGAGGCAAACCAGCGCATGATCTTATCCGTAGGTGCAGGGCAGCCCCGCCCCTACGAGTCTTCCTTTCGAAACAAATACGGAAAGAATCTCTGCAGCCAGATTCTTCGCGGGGTTGTCGTTTCTGTATTGTAGAACGCAACGAGGATGTTTTCGAGCCGTTCCGGGTCGATGCGGCGGATCATGCGACCCGCGTGCGAAATGGAGATCGACCCGCTTTGTTCCGACACCACAACAGACACGGCGTCGCTGACTTCAGAGACACCCAGCGCGGCACGGTGACGAAGCCCCATCTGGCGTTCGGGGGAGCGGTTAAGGATCCCGCTTGCCGAGAGAGGCATCACGCACGCCGCGGCAATGACCTGTCCTTCGGAAATAACCACCGCGCCGTCGTGCAGAGGCGTATCGGGGTAAAAAATCTGCAGCAGCAATTCCGGCGTCACCTGTGCGCGCATCTGGACGCCGGTTTCAACATACTGATCGAGGTTTTCACTGCGCTGCATGACGATCAACGCACCGTGCTGGCGCGCAGACAGCCTGCGCGCTGCCTCGACCACGGAATGGATCACTTTTCGGATGTCTGGCTGGCCCGCCTGGTTTGCTGCCGTGACGAAACTTCCAGCGCGCCCCAATCGTTCGAGGGCGCGGCGTATCTCAGGCGCAAAGATGACCGGGATGGCAAGAAGTAATGCAGGGAGGGTATTGCGTATCAGCCACGAGAAGGCGGGCAGGTCGACCAGTGTGGTCAACAAAATAAGCACAATGATCAGAAAGATCACACCCCTCAGCAAAACCATGGCTTGCGTATCTCGCAGGGAATACAACAATGCAAAGAAAATCAACGTGACCAGCAGGATATCGAGCACGCTGAACCAGTTGAGGCGCTGAAAAATGAAGAAAATCGTGTCGAAAAAATTCGCCATTGACAGAAGTGTAATTCGTAATTGGCGATTGGTAAATGGAAGAGAAACGGATGCCGGGCGTTACTCAGGTTTCTCTAAACAAAATCCGCCCATAGCGATGGTGATACGCCAGGTACGGCGGTTAAATGGGCCGCAAAACACGCTCGGCGCGCAGTTGTTTGAAAAACAGCGCCGACCCCCGCGGCATCGATTCGTAGGCGGCATCCGTCCATGCCTGTACGCCAAGCGACTCCGGCGAGTGACGTTCGTAGCCGAGACCCTTCCAGACGGAATCATAACCGACCAAATCGATCGGTGGAAAGACAAGCGACGCCTCGCATTGCAGATCGCTGGAGGCGCGTTCCACTTCGTGGAGGATCAAAGGCAGGGCTTTGTCGGCGGGGGCTTTCGGGTCAAGGAACAGATCGTCGGTGCGCGCCACAAGGTTCTCCACCTGCCAGCCGGCAATTCCCACAAGTTCGTTATCCTTCTCGAGCAGCAAAAATGCCTTTTCGCCGAACGCCTCCATCACATCGCCCGAGGTCATGGCGCGCTTGCCCTTGCTCAGGCGCGAGATCAACGCGGCGATCTTCTCTGAGTCGCGCGGCCGCCCGCGATAAAGGGAAAACTCCCCGGGTACGGCTTCGGCAGTTCGGAGCGGACCCGTCTCAGGTGTCGGCGCGAGGCGCTTCCATCCCTCGTTGACCTGGTTCCACAAGTCATCGTATGAGCCGGTGTTGCGGATGATGACCGTCGCGGCGGCGAGTTTATCCGCCTGTGGGGGCTGGGCAAGCACGCGCTGCAAGGCAACTTCGCGGTTCAACCCGCGTTTGCGCACCAGTCGTTCGATTTGAACATCTTGCGGAGCATCGGTGACCCAGATGGAATCGCATTGCTTTCGCAAATCCGATTCGAGGAGTTTTATCGCCTCGACCACCACCACAGGTTGGTTCGCGCGTCGAACGAGCAGACCCACTGCCTGGATGACATACGGGTGGATGATGCCTTCGAGTTGAGCGAGGGCTTCAGCGTCCGGGAAGACCAGTCTGCCCAGTTTGCTCCTGTTTATTTGCCCGTCCAGATCAAGAATCCACGAGCCGAACTTGTTGATCACCGGTTGATAACCCGGCGCGCCTTTCGCGATCACGCGGTGCGCGAGCGCGTCGGCGTCGATGGTGTACGCGCCGAGATGCTCCAGCATGCGCCGCACCACACTCTTGCCGGTGGCGATGTTGCCCGTTAGACCGATGATTTTCTTGCCGGATGGGTGACTCACATTGAACCTCGATGGATTTCTGTTTCATATTTTAATGGCTTTTGCTGAAATCTTCAATCAGGTTTTGCCCGTTTTCAAAATTGTCATTTTGGGGGGACCGGGGAGCTTGTCAAACGAGCGTATAAAACTTTCTTAGCCACACAGCGCTTACGCCCCTTTAAAATCTCAAAATCTCCAAGATCACTGTGCCTTTTATTCAACAGCCGTTGACGCAACCCCGCCTTGCGTGTATGATGAATATGCCTCAGGTCGGTCGGGCGATCGCGGTCTTGTGTTTACGAGATCGAGGAAAGTCCGCACTCCATAGAGCACGGCGTCGGATAGCACCCGGGGTGGGGAAGCCTCCGTGAGGAGCGAACCTGCCGGATAAGGGCCACAGAAACAAACAGCCCTGCGATTTCGCGGGGTGATGGTGAAAAGGTGGTGTAAAAGACCACCGGCATCTGCAGTAATGCGGATGGCCAGGTAACCCCCGCCGGGAGCAAGGCCAAGCAGGGACGAAGCCATCTGCGGATGGCGGGAGACGGCTCGTCTTCATACGCACCCTTCCACATGGTGGGAGGGTCAGTCCCGGGTAGGCCGCATCGAGCGGTGCGGTGACGTGCCGCCCAGAGAGATGATCGCACAGTGGCGCGCAAGCGCCATGGACAGAATGCGGCTTATAGACTGACCTGAGGTGGCTATTTATATCCCGGACACAACCCCGCAAGGGGGCGATGTACCCTACGGGCATGATATGCGGCTTGTTAAACGACCTGACGCGAAATCATTCATCGATGCCTCAACGAAACCAACTCGATCTCATCCGTTCGATTCTGAATCAAGTGCTGGCTCAGGCTAAGGAAGCCAATTTAAGGCGAATCGAGAAGGTCCATCTTATGATCGGGGAAATCGCCGAGCTTGATCGGATGGCGATCCAGTCTCAATGGGCCGGCTTGAGCAAAGGCACGCCGGCAGAACAAGCGCAGCTGCACTTCCGTCTTATCAGGGCTGAGGTGCAGTGCATGTCTTGTTTCGAGAAATATCATCCCGAAGGAGGCGCGATCGATTGCCCGTATTGTGGGAGTTTTGGCGCAAAGGTTCTGGCAGGCGAGGAGTGTCATCTTGAATCCATCGAATAAAAAATTTCTGGCAGCGATCCTGCTCCTCACCCTGCTAGCGGGATGCTACATGCCCGGCGCCTCGACGCCGACCCCTGACCTGTTCGCCACGCTTCAGGCATCCACACCCTCGGGGTTTACCCCTCCCGCCGGGACCGAACAATTCGCGACCCCCAATTTCAACGTTGCGCCACCGACATTCACGTCCCTGCCTGCGGGCAGCGTTCCATCGCCTTTGGCGTCCGATCAACTTACTGGAAAGATTGTGTTCACCTGTCAGGTCAACAAAGTCACTGCAACCGACCAGATCTGCATTATGAATGCGGATGGTTCGGGATTCAGACAATTGACCAGTAATTCCGTGCGGCATTATTATCCGTCGTTATCTCCAGACGGCACGAGTGTAATCTATGCCGCGTTCCGCGAACAAAATGTGTATGAGATCTATGAATATGAACTCAACGACGGGACTGTGAACCGTCTTACCAACCGGATCGGTGTGAGCAACGCGCCGGAAATTTCACCTGACGGCAATACCATCGCTTTT
>DATKAU010000135.1:0-7103 GCA_035514655.1 Anaerolineales bacterium | reverse complement strand
TCTCCACGAGCCGTCGGGGTTGATGTAGCGGTTGGCAAAATGCGCGTTCATCGATCGCCCGCCCGTGTTTGATTCGTGTTCCACGTCCGCATGTGCATACAACTGGGCAAAAAATTCCTGGATGCTCATGACGTTCAGCATGAACATCCAGGTTTGATCACGATAATAGCCCGATCGCCAATCCCCTTTTTGAAAGTGACGAGCGATCGCGACATTGACCACTTCCTTGCCATCGCCGAAGATGCCGAACTTCGCCTTGCCGCTCAATACCTCTCGCCGCCCGATGAGTGAAGCCTGCCGGCTCTGGTAGGCGAGGCGGTAATCCTTGATGATTTCTTCCTTCTCGAGGGGAAGTGCAACCGTACCCTTGGTCTTGGGCATGAAGTCTCTCCTGCTTTGGGGTTGGAGGGATTATAACAAATGGAATATTGGGTATATCAATCCGATTATACTTGCGCCCATGAATCCCCATCCTGTCATCCAGACGCCGATTCCGCCCGATGTAATTGACCTCGGCTTGGGCAACCCGCCACTTGCACTTTTGCCGCTCGATATCATTCGCGAGGCGGCGCAGACTGCACTTTCGCAGGGCGATAATTCCTTTTTGCAATACGGCACCGAGCAGGGCGACGGTTACTTCCGCGCGGCGCTGGCGCAATTCCTCACTGACGGTTACGGCTTTTCCGTCAGCCCGGAAAATCTCCTCATCACAACTGGCATCTCGAATGCACTCGATCTGCTGTGTAGTTATTTCACGAAGGCAGGCGATACGATCTTTGTCGAAGAGCCGTCATATTTTCTAGCGCTGCGGATTTTTGCCGATCACGGATTGAACGTCATCTCCATCGATACGGACGAACACGGACTGATCCCCGCCTCGCTCGAGGAGAAACTGGTCGGATCCCATCCGAGATTCATCTATCTCATCCCGACCTTTCAAAACCCGACCGGGCACACGCTGACGCAGGATCGCCGCGACCAGATTGTAAGTCTCGCAAAGGAACATGATTTCATCATCGCCGCGGACGAGGTCTACCAGTTGTTGAGCTACTCGTTAGAGACGCCGCCGAAATCGTTCGGCGCGTATATCGATTCGGAGCACGTGGTCTCGCTGGGATCGTTTTCGAAGATCCTCGCGCCTGGTCTGCGCCTTGGCTGGATGCAGGCACACGCGAAAGTCATTCAACGATTCGTAGCCAGCGGACTCATGGACAGCGGTGGAGGGCTGAATCCCTTCACGTCCGCGATGCTGCGCAATGTCGTCGAATCGGGCGGGCTGGGAAACAACATCGCCAGGCTGAAGTCTGTGTACCAGGATCAAATTCGGGTGATGGATGAGGCGCTGCGCGGTCACTTCCCCGAGGCAGTGTACGTTGTTCCGACTGGCGGTTATTTCTTCTGGCTCAAATTTCCAGAGTCGCTGGACATCGGCGCGCTGCGCAAAGGGGCATCCGCCTTCAATGTGGATTTTCGCCAGGGCGCGTTGTTCTCGAGCAGCGGTGGGTTGAAGAACTACATGCGGCTGTGCTTTGTCATGTATGAAGCGGACCAGATCAAAGAGGGGATCAGGCGTTTGAGGCTGTGCCTCGATCAATTCCCAAGCAGGTAGGCGTCGAAAAATTCCGTCACGCGTTGTTCGAATTCGGCGGCATGATCCTTGTCGAAATCAACGTGACCCAGCGCGGGGTCGTACCATAACTCTTTCGGCTCGCCCGCCGAGTCGTATAACAACTGGCCGCTCTCGGGGGAGATCACCACATCCGCACCGCCCTGCAGGAGGAAGACCGGGCGCGGGCTGATTTGCGCGATCCATTTGGTTGTATCGATATCCTCCGTGGTAAACCCGCTCTCGCGTTCCGCCCAGAACACGATCATCGGAGCGAAGGGAAAGGCGGGCAGGTCGGAGAAAAACTCCACGCTCGTTTCAACGGTGTCGTTCAGCGATGAAAACGCGGAGTGCGCCACGACCGCCTTGATATTTTCATTTTGTGCCGCGTATTGGATCACCAGCATGCCGCCGAACGAATTTCCCAAAATGCCGATCTTACCGGCGTCAACATCTTCGCGTGAAACGAGATAGTTGTACCAGGCATCCATATCGCGTACTTCGTTCATGCCGAAGGTAATCGTTTCGCCTTCGCTGTAATCGTGTGCACGGATCGACGTGATCAACGCCCCATAGCCATGACGGTGCATCATCTCGGCTTCGTTCAACAACTCTTTGCGGGTGGACTTGTACCCATGCTGCATGAGGATCACCGCGCCATTTTCGGAGGGGATGAACCAGCCGGCGAGTTGCAACCCGTCTGAGATGATTGTGACATCTTCAAAGGGCAGACCGTAATCGGCAGGAGTTTCATCTGGGAGTTTCCGGGTATCATCCAGCGGCGCCGTGATCAGTCTATGCGCCTCGTTTTTCGTAATATACGACATGCCCGCGAACGCAATCAACAAAATGCCAGCTGCAATACCTGTAACGACTTTCGATCTTTTATTCATGATTCTTTCCTCCTATGAAAAATTATTCCGCCGCAGCTTCGATAATATCCGGTTCCGCCGGTTTATGCGGTTTGACCTTGAAGAGTTTGAACGCCCACTGCACCGACGGACCGATCAACAACGCAAAGATCACCGTCCCCACACCGAGCGGACCACCCAACAGCCAGCCCGCCAGCACCACGATCGCTTCGATGATGCCGCGCGCCAGGCGGATGCTCACATTGGTCACGCGGTGGATCGCCAGCATCAAACTGTCGCGCGGACCCGCGCCTGCGTCAACGCCGATGTAAATCGCGGTGGCAATACCCTGAATGAGAATACCCACCAGAAAGAAAAGAATCTGCAGGAACAGATTGCCTTTTACCGATGGGATAAGCCACAGGCATAGATCCAGCCACGGACCGATGCTCAGGATGTTTCCCAGAGTCCCCCAGCCAACCTGTTCGCGCAATGCCAGGGCGAGGATCAACACGGCAAAACCAACGAAGATCGTCATCGTGCCGATCGAAATACTGAAGATATCCGCCAGCGCGATCTCGAACACAAGCCAGGTGCCCGTGCCGAGTTCGGCGCGCACAATCAGGGCAATGGCAAGGCCATAAAGGAGGAATCCAATTTGAATAACAACGAAATCACGCAGAAAAGTATTCCAACGGATGGGTTTGAGCATGAGTCTCCTGTGGCAATCTCATCTCACTTGCGAACAAGCATTGGGTGGTGGATCGAGATTGCTTCCCTTCGACAGGCTCAGGACAAGCGTCACCGCTCCGCGGCTCCTCGCAATGACAGGGGAGTGTATCACCCATGATAAACTTACGCCATGCAAAAATATTTCGAAGCAAAGCGGGACTCGTTTACGATCAGCACAGATCCATCTCGCATCGATGTGGATGCGATCTGCAGTTTTCTCGCACGATCCTACTGGGCAAGCGACCGAGCGCGCGAACGCATCGAACGCTCGCTCGCTAACTCGCTGGTCTTCGGCATGTACGATGGAACGAAACAGATCGGTCTTGCGCGTGTGGTCACCGATTTCGCCACCTTTGCATGGCTGTGCGATGTGTTCATCGATGATAACTACCGCGGCAAAAGCCTGGGCAAGTGGCTGATGAAATCCGTGATCAACCACCCGGACCTGCAGGGCTTGCGCCGCTTTCTCCTCGCCACGCGCGACGCGCAAGGGTTATACAGCCAGTTCGGCTGGGCTCCGCTCAAAAACCCCGAGCGCTGGATGCTGAAGTACAACGGTTAGCTCGGTCAAGCATAGGGGCTGTAAGAGACATCGGAGTAAGGCGGCAACACCCCATGCGTCTATGTAAATACAGGCAGTTGCAGGATAACAATGCTCACGAAACATTTTCGTGAATTCATGAAATGTCACCTGAAACGGAGCATCGATGAAACACCACAAATATTTAATTGTCGGCGGCGGGCTGGCAGGTGATGCCGCTACGCGCGGAATCCGCGAACTCGATACAGACGGCTCAATTGGTTTGATCAGCATGGAGCCCGATCCACCGTACATGCGGCCGAATCTCTCAAAGGGATTATGGAAGGGACGTCCCATCGAGAAAATCTGGCGCAAAACAGAGGAACGCGCTGAGCTGATTCTTGGCCGCAAAGTGACTGCTCTCGACACCGAAAAAAAATCTGTCAAGGACGACAAGGGAGATGAATACACATACGACAAATTATTGCTTGCCACCGGCGGCTCGCCGATCCGCCTGCCGTTTGGCAGAGACGAAATCCTGTACTTCCGCAGTTTCCAACACTATCAGCGGTTGCGCAAGATGGCAGACGAAAAGAATCACTTCGTTGTGATTGGCGGCGGATTCATCGGCTCAGAGATCGCCGCAGCACTCACGATGGTCGGAAAGAAAGTGACGATGGTCTTCCTCGAAGACGCCATCAGCGGAGCCATTTTTCCCGGTGATCTCGCTCATTTCCTGAATGACTATTATCGACAGAAAGGCGTGGAGATCATTGCGAACGATTCGGTGGCGAGCGTGCAAAAAGAGGGAGACCGCCTCATCGTCCGGACCGGGAGCGGACGCGCCATCGAGACGGACGGAGTCGTGGCTGGGATCGGGATCCGCCCGAACGTCGATTTGGCGGAATCCGCCGGTTTGAGTGTCGAGAACGGTATCGTCGTCAACGAACGCTTGGAATCGTCTCATCCGGATATTTATGCCGCGGGCGACTCGGTTAATTTTTTCCATGCCGGGCTGGGCAAACGTGTCCGCGTGGAGCACGAGGACAACGCAGTCTTCATGGGGAAACTCGCCGGCAAGAATATGGCGGATGCAAGCGAAGCCTACACCCACACCCCGATGTTCTATTCCGATCTGTTCGACCATGGCTATGAAGCCGTCGGTGAGACAAGCAGCAAAATGGAGACGGTCGAAGACTGGCAGGAGGGTTTAAACAAGGGCGTGATCTATTACCTCGAAAATGGGCGCGTGCGCGGTTCGATTTTGTGGAATGTGTGGAAGCAGGTGGATAATGCCCGTGCACTGATGATGGAACCGGGTCCATTCAACGCGCAGAACTTGATCGGGAAGATCAAGGGTGAATAAAACACTGCTAACCACTTAAAACATAACCTCCCGAGGAAATTTCCTCGGGAGGTTTTCGTATCGTTATTCCCTCAACTCAGGGGGCAAAGCAATTCCTATTCTTTCACTTCGCCTTCGATCACATCGCCATCATCCCCGGAGGGCTCGGTCGATGGTCCGCCTTCGGGCTGGGGCTGCCCCTGAGCGTACAACTGCTGGCTCAAGGCGTGGAACGCCTGCTGCACAGATTCGGATGCCTGCTGGATTCGGCTGAGGTCCTCGCTCTGCGCGGCGGTCTTGAGGTCATTGATCTTGCTTTCGATCTCGCCGCGTTCCGCTGAAGGGACCTTGTCGCCCAGATCACCCATTGCCTTCTCGGTCTGGTAGATCAAACCATCGGCTGTGTTCTTTGCGTCGATCAACTCGCGGTGTTTGCGATCATCGGCTTCATGTTGCCGCGCCTCGTTCACCATACGGTCAATATCGTTCTTGTTGAGATTGGTCGAAGCGGTGATGGTAACCTTCTGCTCCTTGCCGCTGGCCTTGTCTTTCGCGGTTACGTTGAGGATCCCGTTGGCGTCGATGTCGAATGTGACCTCCACCTGTGGGATGCCGCGCGGCGCGGGCGGAATGCCATCGAGTCGGAAACGACCAAGCGACATGTTGTCGTTTGCCATCGAGCGTTCGCCCTGCAGGACGTGGATGTCCACAGCGGTCTGGCTGTCCGCGGCAGTCGAATACGTTTCAGCCTTGCGGACAGGAATGGTGGTGTTGCGATCGATCATCTTTGTCATCACGCCGCCGAGGGTTTCAACGCCCAGCGAAAGCGGGGTGACGTCCAGCAACAAAATATCCTTTACTTCACCGCCGAGCACACCGCCCTGGATCGCCGCGCCAACCGCGACAACTTCATCGGGGTTCACGCCCTTGTTCGGTTCTTTTCCATTGGTCAACTTGCGAACCAAATCCTGCACCATCGGCATACGGGACGAACCGCCAACCAGCACCACTTCATTAAGTTTGCCGGCGTCGATGCCCGCATCTTTCAATGCGGATTCGAACGGCTGCCGGCAGCGCTGGAGCAGGTCTTCTGTCATCTGCTCGAATTTGGCGCGCGTGAGTTTCAACTGCAAGTGCTTGGGACCGTTCGCATCTGCGGTGATGTATGGCATGTTGATCTCGGTTTCCATCATGGTGGAAAGTTCAATCTTGGCTTTTTCCGCGGCTTCGCGCAGACGCTGTAATGCAGGACGGTCATTGCGCAGGTCGATGCCCTGCTCTTTTCTAAATTCATCCGCCGCCCAGTTGACGATCTTCTGATCCCAGTCGTCGCCGCCGAGGCGGGTATCGCCGTTCGTAGCTTTGACTTCGATCACGCCTTCACCCACCTCCAGCACCGACACGTCGAACGTGCCGCCGCCGAGGTCAAAGACAAGGATGGTCTCATCCTTCTTTTTATCGAGGCCGTACGCGAGCGCGGACGCCGTCGGCTCGTTGATGATGCGCATCACTTCAAGACCCGCGATCTTGCCTGCGTCCTTCGTCGCCTGGCGCTGGCTGTCGTTGAAATACGCCGGGACGGTGATCACCGCCTGCGTGACAGGCTGACCGAGATACGCTTCCGCGTCGGATTTCAGCTTGCCCAGCACCATCGCGCTGATCTCCTGCGGGGAGTATTCGCGGTTCGTGACCGGGATCTTCACGCGCACATCGTCAGAAGGTCCCTTGACGACGTTGAACGAAACCATCTTGCGTTCCACTTCGGTCTCTTCAAAGTGACGCCCGATGAAGCGCTTGATGGAATATATCGTGTTTTCGGGGTTGACGACCGCCTGCCGCTTCGCGGTCTGACCGACGAGTCGTTCCCCGTTCTTATTGAATGCCACCACCGAGGGGCAGAGTCTGCCGCCTTCTGCAGTCGAGATCACGGTCGGCGTGCCGCCTTCCATGACCGCAACAACGGAGTTGGTGGTTCCAAGGTCAATACCTATAATTTTGCTCATGTGAGTCTCCTTGCATGTAAATACGGAATGCGTTGGAGAACGCATC
>DATKAU010000134.1:0-5838 GCA_035514655.1 Anaerolineales bacterium | reverse complement strand
CGTTTCAAGGTGGATGCGGATTCGAGCGCTTCGGTCAACTCGGCGGTGAAACTCAGGCGATTTGACAATCGAGTAATCGTGGCCGAGTCAGTATCGGTCAGCCATAAAAGATAGCCAAGCACGACACGGTCGCATGGTACCTCGAGACCGGCCTCAGGGAGTTTGTCTGAAAGGCTTGCATAGGATTCGTTGTAGCCTGGTGCGTCAAAGATGTTGAGCACGCCCAATTTCGATAACCGGCCAAACACGTCCGGATATTCTTTTTCTTCGAATATCAGATCCAATTCATGGCGAAGGCGTTCGCCGCTCAAGGTTTTGAGCACAGCCAGCGATTCCAGGTTGATCAACGCCAGGGTATCAGGCTCCAACCTGAATCCGTTCCGCCCTTCAGAACGGATTGCGCGGAAGATGCGCGTGGGATCGTCCACGAAGGATTTTTCGTGGAGGACTCGGATGGTCTTGTTTTCGAGATCGCTTTGTCCATGCATAGGATCGTGCAACTCGCCAGAGCGATCGCCATCCAGCCGGATTGCCATGGCATTGATCGTGAAGTCACGGCGGCGCAGATCGTCGTCGATGGTGGACCGGGTCACCGTTGGCAATGCGCCGGGATGAGAGTAGATCTCTTTTCGGGCGGATATAAGATCGAGGAAATTGATACCGGAAATCGGGGTGTTGAATATCCAGGTTGCCGTGTCGAAAGTCTTGTGAGCGGTCAGTTTGCCGCCATGTTTTTTAACGAGTGCGCGCCCCAATTCGATCGCATCCCCTTCGAGGGTGAGATCAAGGTCTTTGATTTTGCGCTCCAGTAAAAGGTCCCGCACGAAGCCGCCGACGAGGTACATCGGGAATCCGAATTCAGAGGCGTCGTCCGCGATACGGCGGATCAAGTTCAGCAGAGTCGAATCCAATGATTTTTCGAGCAGATTTGCGAGATTCACCCGGTTATTGTAGCAGAGAAAATCGGGTATAATCGGCTCATCATGTTGAACCCGTTGCCGCGACCTACGAAGTGTAAACCTGCCCGGTCTGGTTAAGGTTCGATTCAGCGTGTCTCGTATGAACGGCTCCCAGACGTGGCGAGCCGTTTTTATTTTTATTTGTAGGGGCGAGGTCCACTCGCCCCATCTTGGGCGGGGAAACTCCGCCCTACGGAACATTGTGATGAATATTTCTGTTTTCGGCGGCGCACAGCCGCAACCTGACTCTCTTGAATATGAAGAAGCCCGGGCACTCGGCAGCCTGCTCGCCCAACGCGGACACACCGTACTTACCGGCGGCTACATCGGCGTGATGGAAGCCGTCTCGCGCGGTGCACACGAAGCGGGGGGGCACGTTATTGGTGTCACCTGTGAAGATATCGAAACATGGAGGAAGGTCAGCAAGAATCAGTGGGTAAAAGAGGAGCGGAGAAAGAAAACGCTCATCGAGCGGCTGCAGGCGTTGATCGAAGGCTGCGACGCGGCGATAGCCCTCCCCGGAGGGGTTGGCACGCTGGCTGAAATTTCGATTATGTGGAATCTAATGGTCGTAGAGTCTCTGCACCGGAGGCCGTTGATACTGGTCGGGAGCGGCTGGCAGTCCACACTCGACCAGTTTTTCAATTCCTTTGAGTTTTACATGCCCATGCGCCAGCGCGATGATTTACGCTTCGCGATGGATGTGCATACTGCCCTGAAGTTTCTAGAGTGATGCGTTGGTCGAGTAGTCCTGAGCGAAGCGTAGCGGAGACGAAGGACGTATCGAGACCACCGATAACCTGAAAAATATTGGAACAAAAATATACCTGTGCTTGTTGGCCTCGATACGGTCTCGGCTAACGCCTCTACCTACTCGACCAACGCGGCAAAAATAAAGAGGACAAGATGGCTGAAGATAACGTTTCGATACGCCCTGACGGGCAGTCAACGCGGCGCCTACCCACTCGCGCCGAAGACTTTGCAGAATGGTACAACCAACTCGTACTCCGCGCTGATCTAGCAGATTACGCGCCTGTACGCGGATGCATGGTCGTCAAACCCTATGGCTGGGCGCTATGGGAGAACATCACATCGTGGCTGGATGCTGAATTCAAGAAAACCGGCCATGTCAACGCGGCGTTCCCCACGTTGATCCCACTCTCGTTTTTCGAAAAGGAAAAGGAACACGTGGAAGGCTTCTCACCGCAACTGGCTGTGGTCACACACGGCGGTGGCGAAGAACTCGAAGAGAAATTGGTTGTGCGCCCCACCTCCGAGACCATCATCGGGCATATGTATTCGAAATGGATCAAATCGTGGCGAGACCTGCCCCTTTTGATCGTGCAGTGGGGTTCGGTGCTCCGCTGGGAGATCCGCACGAAACTCTTCCTGCGCACGACTGAATTCTACTGGCATGAAGGTCACACCGCACATGCATCAGCCAGGGAAGCTGTCGATGAGATGTACTGCATCCTCGATATCTACGAAAAATTCTGTCGCGAAGAAGCCGCCATCCCTGTGTTCAAGGGACCCAAAAGCGAATCCGAACGTTTCCCCGGCGCGCAAATCACCACCTCCATCGAAGCGATGATGTGGGATAAACGCGCGTTGCAATCCGGCACGTCACATTACTTCGGTCAGAATTTCGCCAGGGCGTTCGATATCAAATACCTCGACAGGAACAACGAACTGCAATTCTGCGAAACGACATCGTGGGCGATCTCGAGCCGTATCATCGGAGCGATGATCATGGTCCACGGCGACGATCAGGGTCTTGTCCTGCCTCCACGCCTTGCGCCCATCCAGGCGGTCGTCGTGCCCATCTTCAAGAATGAAGCCGATAAGAGCAAGGTGATGGAAGTTGCGGACCGCGTCTTTGCCGAACTCAAATCCGCCGGCATCCGCGTCAAAATGGACGATCGCGACAACGTCAGCTCGGGATTCAAATTCAACGATTGGGAGATGCGCGGCGTGCCCGTCCGCGTAGAGATCGGCCCGAAGGATGTCGAAAAAGGTTCGGTCGCCCTCGCCCGCCGAGATAAACCTGGGAGGGATGGCAAGACCTTCGTCTCACAGACGGATCTCGCGTCGACCGTGAAGTTGCTCCTCGCCGAGATTCAGGATATTCTCCTTAAGCGTGCCACCGAGTACCGCGATTCCAACATCCACGAACCCAAAGACTATGAAGACCTCAAACGCATCGTCACGGATGGCTGGGCATTTGCCTACTGGTGCGAATCGCCGGAATGTGAAGCGAAGGTGAAGGAAGACACCAAAGCCACCACACGCAACATCCCTGTTGACCAGCCCGACAAGGAGGGAGTCTGCATCGTGTGCGGCAAACCCTCCAAACGAAAAGTGTACTTCGCAAGAGCGTATTAACGTGCCAGGTGTTTAAGTGTCAGGTATCAGGATTAACGCTTCATACCTGATACTTGACACCCCGCACGTGACACTTTAAGTTATGCCTGCCATCGACCTCGCCCGACTCAAAAAACAGACCGCGCAGCTTGCGGATCTCTTCGATCAACCGTCTGCGTTTCTACGCGATCACCGCGAGATCCTCGATTTCTACGTCAACCGCTCCATGCGGAGTCAAGGTGTGGCTCCAGCCTCCGTTTTGCCAACCTATCGAA
Source organism: Anaerolineales bacterium (assembly GCA_035514655.1). Taxonomy (GTDB): domain Bacteria; phylum Chloroflexota; class Anaerolineae; order Anaerolineales; family Villigracilaceae; genus Defluviilinea. The sequence continues at coordinate 2,243 of DATKAU010000134.1, read as the reverse complement.
CTCCCCAGGTGGTCCTGCGCCAGATCGAAAACGAACTTGCATCAGTCGCCGAAAAACAGCCGATCCGGGCTTTGGAACTCGCCGATGCCCTCTGGGATGAAGGCTGGCTCGAGACGCGCCTCCTCGCCGCGTATTTGTTGGGCAGAATCCCGCCACAGGAGGAACGCCTCCTCGCCCGTCTCACCGCATGGACCCAGGCTGTTCGCGACCCGAGCGTCCGCGCCGCGTTATTGACGACGAGTCTCACCCGCCTGCGAAAAGAAACGCCGGAGCTTTTCCTGGTCCTCGTACAGGAATGGCTGTATCCCACACGCCATCGCATGTGGTCCAATGGCTTGCAGGCGCTTGTGCCGCTGATCGCTTCGCCCGATTTCGATAACCTGCCCCCCATCTTCGAGATTGTCGAACCCATTTTCAAAGCCTCTCCTGCCGCGTTACAATTCGACTTGCGGGATCTGCTCATCACGTTATACAACGCCTCGCCGGACGAGACCATGCATTTCATCCAGCAGATCCTCAAGGATACTTCCAGCCCGTTACCGGCGGTATTGTTCCGGCGCATGTCGCCCGACCTGCCGCAGGAACTTCAATCCAATATGCGAGAGCTGCTTCGCAAACAAAAATGACAGGAGTGGAACCATGCTGGTCGTAAGAGGCATCATCGGGGCAATCATCCTTTTTTTAGGGCGCGAATTAAATTTCATATTCGCCGCGGGCATGGCGACGCTGATCAGTTTCAGGCTGACGCCATTACTCCCCTCTGCCTGGCCCTCGTGGGCAGACACCGCATTCATCGTTGGGATGGCTGTACTCGCCGCAGTTCTGGTGCTCATCGAAGAGCGCGCCGGGTATTTCATCTCGGGCTTTCTGGCGGGGGGGTACGTACTTACTGAATATTACGCGCCGGGCGTACTTGCCGTACCAATCCTCCCGTTTTTTGTGGGCGGCGTGCTTGGCTCACTCATCCTCGGCATCTTCACTGAATGGGCGCTGATCGTGGTCTCGAGCGTCATCGGCGCCATTTACCTCACCGGGATGTTCCTGCTCAGTGACACGGCTCGAATACTCCTTACTGCCGGGCTGGTCATCATTGGCGCGCTGGTTCAGGTGCTGATCATGCGCGCGCAAAAACAATAATGAATCAATTGCAGAAGCCACTCTGTCACAGAGCCACAGAGTTTCAGAGAAAATAAGATGGTTTTCTCAGTGTGCTTTGTATCTCATTATCCCCTTGTGGGACTGTGGCTGGATATAATGCAACCTATGCATAAGGTTTAATGGATAACGCAAAATTGATATACCTGCACGGCCTTGAAAGCGACAGCAAGAGCGGCAAGGCGCACCAGTTCCGCGAATGGTTCCCCGGCATGTTGACGCCCGATTTTAAGGGAGTATTCGACGAACGGATGATTCAACTCACCCCAATCCTCGGCGCTGAATCCAGATGGACGATCATCGGCTCATCCTTTGGGGGATTGATGGGCGCGACGTTCACTTGCGATCACTCGACTCAAGTCCGGAAGTTGATCCTGCTCGCCCCCGCGTTGATGCTGGACCCTTTCGCCGCACGCGTCCCTGAACCTGTCTCTGTTCCAACGACCGTGATCCACGGGACGCGGGATGATACTGTGCCGCTGGAACTCGTCCGCGAAATCGCGCAAAAGCATTTCACTGATCTCACCTACATCATCGTCGACGACGACCACCGGCTGCATAAAACCCTGCACGAGTTGGATTGGAAGAGCATCCTCGAATAGGTCCGCGGACTTGAGTACGCTTTCATAGCGGAATCAAGTCCGCGATCCGGGTAAATCATGAATCAACAAAACTTCTGGCACACCACCGTATCCATGCCTGACGACTCGAACCTGACGCCGCTCCCCGAAAAAGTGGACGTGGCGATCATCGGCGGCGGGTTTACCGGTTTATCCGCCGCGCGGACAATTGCAAAGCGCGGCGTGAGAGCCGCAGTACTCGAAGCAAACACAATCGGATGGGGTGCGAGTTCGCGCAACGGCGGAATGACTCTGACCGGCTTAAAGGTGGGGATGGGGACCGTGAGAAAAAAATACGGGCGCGATCTGGCAAAACAGTTGTTTCAAGTTTCGCTGGATTCCGTGAACACGGTTGAGCAGGTTGTTAAAGAGGAAAATATCGATTGCGGATTTTCCCGCTGCGGCCACCTTTACGTTGCCAGCAAGCCACACCACTTCGACGGCTTCCACGAAGAAGTGGAATTCATG
>DATKAU010000133.1:0-2727 GCA_035514655.1 Anaerolineales bacterium | reverse complement strand
AATTGCCCGAGATCAGACCGGGTGAAACCGCCGAGATCATCATCGATGCGGTCGCGCCCGCGGAAAGGGGATTCCACGTCATGACCTGGAGAGTGGAAGGCGACTTGTGCTATCCCTACATAGCAATCATCGTGGAATGATTCCAGACCCATCAGCCTGAGCTGGATGGAATGCGAATAAAAAATTATTTCGTGTGGTTGATGACCCTCGCGCTGATGCTGGCGTGTGTGATACCCGGCGCAACTGCTCCGGCTGCCACACTCCAGCCGGGGGCGGTCAATACCTTCATCGTGCAGACAGCCAACGCCGCCGCGACCCGCACGGCGCAGGCGCTTCCATCCAACACGCCGACTGCAACGTCAACGCGCACGCCTGTGGGAACTGAAACACCTACACCCACATCCACCCAGGCCTTCGTCTTCATCCTGCCAGGCTCCACATCCTCCCTTTCCGCGCCGACGCTTGCCGGCATTAACAATGGCACAAGCAATTCGAGGTATGGATGCAGTATATTCAGCACAGACCCGGCAAACAACACCGTCTTCGCGCCGCGAACCGATTTCGTCGCCACGTGGGGCGTGAAAAACATTGGCAGGGAAACCTGGTACCGCGCCACGATGGACTACGCATACGTGAGCGGTGACAAACTGCACGAGGTGGCCTCCTATAGCATCCCGAAAGGCGTGGAACCGGGAAAAAACATATTCCTGACAGTGGAAATGGCAACCTTCAGAAGCGCGGGCACTTACACAACCAAATGGGCGCTGGTGGTGGATACCATCTATTTCTGCAATCTTACTCTGACAGTCGTTGTGAATTAGTAGCCGCACTAAGTTCGTTGGTTCAACACAAAACAAGACAGACACTCGAACGGTGTCTGTCTTGTTTTGTCTCTCAAAGATCGCAGATTTACGCCCTGGGTTTGACCAGCCTTCCCCCAACGATCGCCGCGAGCGCAGCAAGGATCAAAACAATCGATCCAACGCACACACCCGCCGCAGCCATCGATGCGCCAATCCCTTTCAGCGCGATCTCCTCGTTGGGTACCACCTTTTGCGAACCGTCCTCGAAAGTGCACGTTCATTCCTCCTGGTGCCCCGTCGGACCGGAGGGACTGGTGGTCACTGGTTCGAAATTGTATTCATCCCGCTCGATGGACACTGCGTCCGGGCACAATACCCAGCCGGTCAACCTGTCGAATACGGGAGGAACGCCCGCAATCATCGCCCCGCCAACAGGCACAAAGAAAAATATCGAGGCTCCCCCAATCAACAAAACCAGCAACGCGCCAATGCACGATCCATGCCATCGTTTCATGCCAGCCTCCTGTTCAGTGAAAATCAGTGCACGTAACTCGCCGAGCCAAAGGCGTGCTCGAACACCAGCGTCAGGTAATACGTGAAATCGAACGAGGGGAGATAAACAGCCTCATCCCCGTTTCGATTACGCACTGCGCCCTCCTTGAAGTTCACTTCGAGAACCTCCAGCATCTCATTCCATGCCTCGCCCTGCGCACCGCCTGCTTTGATTTCATCCGCGCCCCGGACGAAGGCGTGAGGCTGCCCTTCATAAATCGAGATTTGATGCGGGATGCCCGCGGCTTCGAGCCCTTGCTCGAAAGCGTTCACATCCTCCACCGGAATGGATTGATCCGCCCCGCCGAAGATCCCCAACACCGGACCGGGGAGCGATGAAAGAATTTCAGGATCGGTTTCGAGGAAGCCGTAAAAAATGATCGTCGCCGCGAGTGAGTCGTTGTGCAGGCTGTAGGCAAGCGAGGCGCGTCCGCCGTAGCAAAAACCGAGGACAGCGATCCGGTTCGGGTCCACGTCAGGTTGTGACTCGAGCCAGGCATACACAGAGTCGAGATCCACATTCACATCCTCTGTTTTGGTGGAGATCACCTGGTAGATTGCACGCGGGATCAAGGAGGTCGTCGAGCCGCGGAAGGTATCAGGGGCGATGACAAGGAAGCCGTCCTCCGCCAGCAGGTCCGCTTTGCTGAGGATATCCTCGTTCAAGCCGAAAAATTCATGGATCATGATCACCGTAGGGAAGGGACCCTCACCTTCAGGTTTGGCGACATACGCCCGCACATCCGGGCTGCCGTTCAAACCCGGGATCGTGACATTCGTGACCGCATCGATCCGATCCCTGCCGGCTGCGTAATCGAAAGCGACAAGCGCCGCCAACCCCACAATGAGAACTCCGAGAAGTATCGCCGCCCAAACCAGGATCTGCCTTACGCGTTTCATCCAGCCTCCACTGATTCGAGTGATTTTTGGATACAATCCGGCGAATTATACAGGACAAACAAAATGCGCGGAATCGATATTCCGCGCATTCAAAGTTTCAGGAAAAGACTTTTAGGCGTGTGAATAGACGGGGATTTCCGCCTGATACACGGCGGGGAGCAGGCTCCCAAATTTTTGGAGCGAATCGCGCAATTGCATCCGGGCGCGGGCGAGGCGGCTCTTCACCGTCCCCACAGGGACGCGTGCCACACGAGCTGCCTCCTCATAAGACATGCCTTCGATGTCCACCAGGATGACCATCAGCCGGTAATCGGGCACAAGAGCCCGGATGCAGCGGTGCAAGGCTCGCTGCAATTCGCTGTTCTCCGCCAGTTCATCCGGTCTCGCCGAGGGGTCCGTCATCCACATGGGTGACTCAATCTCCTCGCCATCCTGAGTAAACTGCTCGAGCGGGTGTGCCGCATGGCGTCCC
>DATKAU010000132.1:0-5785 GCA_035514655.1 Anaerolineales bacterium | reverse complement strand
GGATCGCCTTGAAAAAAGTATCGTTGCGGACGTAGGGACGAAATCCGCGCGGGTTGAGGATGACCGGCTCTTCGACAGGAATTGGGGGCGGATAAAAAATATCAGTGCGAATACCGCCATTGCCCGGTGCCACAAGCGTTGGCTTTGAGGTGTCAAAGCCCCATTCTTTTGCAAGGCGAATGTCGCGGTGGCAATCTGCATGGATGGCATGTGCAACTTGCATGGTCCAGCGTGTGTAGTGCCGCATTAGTGGGGAGGAGGGAGCGTGGAGTGTAAAGTCGTTGCCCCAAATGGAGACAATTAACCCCGGTGGTCGAGTAGGGCGAGTGGTTTTCGAGCCCGTATCGAGACCACTCAGCGCTGAGGCTGCGATCATGCCTTCGTAGGGAATCCGCATGGCGTGGATGAGATCGGGTTTCACCTCGTCGATGAACGCGCGGAGTTTTTGCGCCGCGCTGCGGATCGTCAGGGGTCCGATCCACTGCCGGATGGTGGTCCGCAGGCTGAGGCTGCGCGCCGAGGCGGAGCCCGGGCGTTGAGTCCGCTTTTTGAGGGCGCTGAACGCGACGGGGATGATCGCAAGTCGCTTGATCGGGAGATCCACAGAACAGGGGAAGGTGGAGGCGATGAAGATCTCATCCCCCCGTTCGACGAAGTGACGGATCCAATTCAATGCGATGGGCGACCGTGCGTCGACGATGAACAGAACTTTCATGACTGTGGATTATACGTCATTGCCCGGAGCGACCAGTCAGGGTATAGTTAATTATCATGAGCAGGAAACGCATCCTGGTGGTGGAAGACAATATGGATAATTACGAACTTGTGCGCCTTCTTTTGGATCGCGCCGGGTACGATGTGTTCCTTGCGGTTAACGGGCGCGACGGCGTGGATGCGGCGCGGTACCAGAAACCCGATCTAATCCTGATGGATCTGGGGCTGCCCGAAATGGACGGATGGACGGCGGCTGAAAAACTGAAATCGGAAGAATCGACCAGGAACATTCCGCTTTTCGCCGTCACGGCACACACCCTGCCGCGCGATCGGTTTCGCGCCATGCAGGCGGGCTGCGACGGTTTCTTTACGAAACCATTGCACGTGGAAAGTTTCCTCGAGACGATCAAAGCCGCGTTCGAGAGGAAGAAAAGCAGAAAACCGAAGCGGAAGATCATCTGGTAATCTCCATCCAGGTGCAACAGGATTTCCAGCGTAACCAATTCAACCCATTCGGGTCATGGATAAGATGTCGGCAAAAACCTGGCAATCATCTCCCGCAGTTTGATTACGCACGTTGTTCGTGTATTGAAATTTGCGGGTAAATCAAATAGGCACGAACATTTCAAAAGAGGTAAAACATGAAACAAATCTGTGTCGTCGGCGTGGGGTACGTCGGTCTTGTGACCGGCGCCTGCTTTGCCGATCTGGGGAACCGGGTCATTGCGCTCGATGTGGACGAGAAGCGGATCGCCAACCTGAACAAAGGCATCATGCCCATTTACGAACCCGGGCTCGAGGAACTTGTGAAACGCAACGTGAAGGCTGGCAGGTTGACGTTCACCACGTCGTATCCCGGTGCGTTGAAAGGCGCGGAGTATGCCTTCATTGCTGTGGGCACACCCGAAGGTGTGGACGGCGCAGCTGACCTGCAGTACGTGGAGGTTGCGGCGCGCTCGATTGCCGAGAATATGTCTGCTCCGCTAATTATCATCAACAAATCCACAGTTCCGATTGGGACCGGGGACTGGGTGGCAGACATCGTTAAATCCGCCCAGCCCAAACCGATGGACTTTGCTGTGGTTTCGTGCCCCGAGTTTTTACGCGAGGGCTCTGCCATTGCGGATTTCATGGCTCCGCACCGCAACGTGATTGGCTCGCTGGATCGGGACGCGGCAAACAAGGTGGCACAATTGCACCTGCCCCTCCGTGCGCCCATCGTCATCACCGATCTGCGGACCGCCGAGATGATTAAATACGCCAGCAATGCGTTCCTGGCGGCGAAGATTTCGTTCATCAACGAACTCGCAGACGTGTGCGAAGCCTATGGCGCAGATGTGAAGGAAGTGGCGGCAGGGATGGGGTACGACGCGCGCATCGGGCGGCACTTCCTGGATGCCGGGCTGGGTTGGGGCGGGTCGTGCTTCCCCAAGGATGTGCAGGCTCTTGCCCATATGGCGAAGAAAAAAGGCCTGAATCCGCGCATCCTGAACGATGTTGTGGATGTCAATTACGATCGCCGCCGTGCCGTGCCGGTGCAGGTGGAAAAATTGCTCGGCGGCAATCTGAAGGGGAAGACCGTCGGCATGCTCGGGTTGGCGTTCAAGGAGAACACCGACGATATGCGCGATGCGCCGTCGGTGGATATTTCCAATGCATTGATTGCTGCCGGCGCAAAGGTGCGTGGGTACGATCCTGTTGCACGCGAAGTCGCCGCACCGCTGATGCCGGCTGTCGAAATCTTTTCCGATGTCTATAAAATGGCGGATGGATGCGACGCGCTCGTCGTAGTCACCCCGTGGAACGAATTCAAGCAGCTCGATCTCGAAAAATTGAAGGAAATGATGAAGAGCCCGGTCATCTACGACGGCCGCAACATCTACGATCCTCCGCGCATGAAGGAGATGGGTTTCAACTATCAGGCGATCGGGCGCCCGACAAACGGGAATTAGTTCATCAACCACTGATAAATGCAAGCCGGGTAGTCGGGTACAATATGCCCCGCTATCCGGCTTTTGATTCAACGATAAAACCGCCCAACCATCCAATTACATGATCACCCCTCCTGTCTGCGACTATGAAGGCTCCGATTACCAATCCTCCTTTTGGGACAGGGGCGGACGCGAGTACGAAGACCGCACCGAAGCCATTGCTCTCAAGCGCCTGCTCCCGGGAAGCGGACGCCTCCTTCTTGAACTCGGGGCTGGCGCGGGACGAAACACGCCGCGCTACCTCGGCTTCGATCGCGTCGTCCTGCTCGATTATTCGCGCACCCAGCTCGAACAGGCACAGCAGCGGCTCGGCTCGGCTGACAGATATGTCTTCGTCGCCGCGGATGTATATCGTCTCCCATTCGTGGATGGGTTGTTCGACGCGGCGACGATGATCCGTGTCCTGCACCACATGGCGGACGCGCCGAAAGCGCTTGGGCAGGTGAAACAGGTAATGCAGCCCGGCGGAACCTTCATCCTTGAATTTGCCAACAAACTCAATTTGAAAGCGATTCTACGCTATTGGCTTGGCAGGCAATCCTGGAGTCCATTTACGCTGGAGCCGGTGGAGTTTGTGAAACTCAATTTTGACTTCCACCCGAAAGCCATACGAGACTGGCTTGGCGGGCTGGGTTTTACGATCGAAAAAACGTTGACCCTTTCCCATTTCCGCGTGGGATTGCTGAAGCGGATTGTTCCCACGAGTATTCTGGTTTATTTCGATTCGCTATTGCAGTGGACAGGTGCGTGGATTCAAGTCACGCCGTCTGTGTTTGTGAAAGCAAAAATCGCAGGGCGGGATATTATCCCGCCAAACAAACAAGATAACATCTTGTCCTATTTCAAATGTCCCGATTGCGGACACAGTCCACTTGAGGATAAAAGGGCGTATCTTGAATGTTTGCGTTGTGGAAAAAAGTGGGGGGTGAATGACGGTGTTTACGATTTCAGAGAGCCATTAAAATAAAGCATGAATTCAACTCAATAATCAATGGAGAAAGCATGAAACTCAGATTGATTGTCACATTGATGATAGTTTCAGTTGTGCTGGCGGCATGCGCGCCTCCTCCGCCTGCGAATGGACCGACCGAACAACTGGCACGTGCCAAATGCCCCCCGAACACAACACAGCTTGCGTGTGTGCCGGTTGGCGGACCACCGCCATAAGAAAATTACAACGCCCCGCAATTTTGCGGGGCGTTTTGATTAACTTGCTGATTCTTCCAATTCCGGCCTCCGCCTTGCACGAATAATGGAGGCGATGATGGATGTTGTCAGAATTGCAGCGATCACGCCGAGCGACACACCAACGGGTATCTTATACAAGTCCACGATCACCATTTTAATGCCCACGAAGACCAGCACCACTGAAAGTCCGAGTTTGAGGTAATGGAATTTGTCCACCACGCCGGCCAGCAAAAAGTAGAGCGAGCGAAGCCCCAATATGGCGAATACGTTTGACGTGAAGACAATAAATGGATCCTGTGTCACCGCGAAGATGGCGGGGATTGAGTCCACGGCGAAGACCAGATCGGTGCTTTCGACGACCAGCAGGACGACGAGAAGGGGCGTTGCCATGAGTCTGCCTGCACGGCGGACGAAAAATTTATCGCCCTCGTAGGTATTTGTCACCGGCATGATCCGCCGGAGAAATTTAAGTAGCACATTCTGATCGGGGTTCAAATCCTCATTTTTATGGGAAGCCATGCGGAAGCCCGTGTAAATCAGGAATACGCCGAAGATGTAAATGATCCAGTGGAATTCCTTGAGCAATGCCGCGCCGACAGCGATCAGCGTGCCGCGCATGATCAAAGCACCGATGATGCCCCAGAACAATACACGGTGCTGATGGGCTGCGGGCACGGAAAAATATGTAAACAATAAAACGAAAACGAAAATATTGTCAACGCTGAGTGATTTTTCGATCAGGTACCCCGTGAAGAATGCCAGTGCGGCTTCACTGTTGGTATATGTGCTTTCGAAGGAAATTTTATCCCAAAAGAAATACAACCCGAGGTTGAATAGCATCGACAGGCTGATCCATACCACGCTCCAGATCGTCGCCTCCTTGATTGAGATCGCGTGCGCCTTGCGGTGAAAGACCCCCAGGTCAATTGCCAGCATCGCCAGCACAAATATGATAAACCCCACCCATAACCAGATTGTTCCGTCCATTGTATATTCTCCTTGATTGGTCTGTGGAAAATAAAAAGCGAGACTCCACAGCCTTGAATGTGGTAGTCTCGCCAATGGTGCGGGGTCTGCACGTACGGCCAACCGGAAGCGTTCGCTTCGTATTGACGACTGGTCGATGGCGCCTGGAGGGCGCCATGGCTACTCCCTAACTTATCTCTGATTCTATTGCAGTTTTCAGCAGAACAAGGAAAATTAATAATCTCTAATCTTTACAATCCCCTTACGGGCTGGCATAGCCCAGGTTGTAAGGATCATATAATTCCCTCCCCTTTTTCATCCAGCGATTGAGCATCTGCAGGCGATAATCGAACGCGCATGGCATAGGAGGCGGGAAGGATGGGCTTGCCAATAGCGGAGGCATAAACGAGGGCAAATTTTGCCCCAAAGAAAACGATCTGCGCCGAGTAGGCAATCCAGATCATCACAACTACGAGCGAGCCTGCCGCACCCAGGGCGGATCGCAACGCACCGCCGTAACCCAGATACAAGCCGATGACGAACGCGCCGACGTTGAAGAGAAAGGATGTGACCAGTGCGCCCACCCAAACCACGCGCCATGAAATTTTGACGTCCGGCAGGATTTTATACGTGATGGCAAACAACAGTGTCGTCACACCGAAACCTGTCAAAATGTTGCCGCCTTCCAGCAGAAAGGAGGTGTTAGGAGTCATCAAGGTTTTCAGCCAGCCGTTTAGGACGGTGAGGCTTGTGCTGAATGCCAGCGCCGCCAGCAGGAGTATGCTCAGGACGATGACCATGACCGAGGCGAGCAGCCGGTCCCTGACGATTTCGACCACCCCGCCAAATAAATGTTTATACGGTTTGTGGCGCACATTCCACATGGTGTTGAGCGCATCGCGGAGCTGGCTGAAAAAATTCGTTGC
>DATKAU010000131.1:0-13408 GCA_035514655.1 Anaerolineales bacterium | reverse complement strand
CGCGCCGCCGCTGTTGATCACGCCCATCATGGAAGACCCGGGCTTACCCTCCGCGTATCGCGGGCAGGATTTCATCTGGCGGCAGCGCCCGCAATGGGAGATCCTGCAGGGCGCCGACTGGCTCAAATGGATCGTATTCCGCCAACTGCCCATGGAAAACGAGACCATCATCCTGTGGGCGCGCGACGATCTCTTTCCTGACGCCCGTCAGAATGTTGAGCCGTGATGGCGAAACCTCCCTCCATCATCGCAATCGACGGTCCCGCCGCGTCGGGGAAATCCACGTTGGGGGTGAGGCTCGCTGGGGCGCTCGGTTATTTATTCTTCGATACCGGCGAGATGTACCGCGCCGTCACGTGGCTGGCGTTGAACCGCGGCGTTGATGTTGGCGATGAGCAGGCGGTCACGGCTCTCGCGGAGGAAACGCCCATCGATGTCGCGCCAGCCTCGAAGGACGACGGACGCCTCTGCGATGTACTCGTCGAGGGGAAAGACATCACCTGGGAAACGCGCCTGCCCGAAGTGGACGCGAATGTATCCGTTGTTTCGGCGTACCCCGGGGTGCGCGAGGCGCTCAGCAATCAGCAAAGGCGCATCGGCCGGCGCGGGCGCGTGGTGATGGTCGGGCGCGATATCGGCACGGTTGTCCTGCCTGAAGCCGATCTGAAAATTTATCTGGACGCCACCGCCGGGGAACGCGCCAAACGGCGCCACGAGGAAGTCGCTGCGCGCGGCGCGGCAACGGACTATGACGAGATCCTCTCGAAGGTGATCGAACGCGACCGCATCGACTCGACCCGCGATGTGGCTCCGCTCAAAGCGGCGGAGGACGCGGTGGTGATCGACTCCGATCGCATGAATGGGGACGAAGTCTTCGAACACGTACTGGCATTGTGCACATGAACAAACCCTATCGCATCCCGTTGCATTACCGGTTTTCGCGGCCCCTGTTGAAGCCGATCTTTCGGGGCATCTTCCGCATCCTGGCAGACGTAAAAGTCACAGGCACGGAAAACATTCCCTACGGGAAACCCTATGTGGTCGCCATGAACCACATCTCGATCTTCGACCCTCCCTTCGCGAGCGCGTTCTGGCCTGAGCAATTGGAGATCATCGGCGCGGAGGAGGTATTCTCAAAACCCGGTCAGGGATTGGTGTTGAAGGCGTACGGCGTCATACCTGTACATCGCGGCGATTATGACCGCGTGCTGCTCGTGAAAATCATCAACATCCTCAAATCGGGGATGCCTCTGCTGATCGCGCCCGAAGGCGGGAGGTCGCACGTACCCGCCATGCGCCGCGCCAAACCGGGCGTGGCATACATCGTTGAACAGACGGGTGTGCCTGTCGTGCCGGCTGGTTTGGTGGGCACCACCGAGGATTTCTGGCAGCGCGCCACGCGCGGCAAAACGAGGCCCGGCCTCGAAATGCGCATCGGCAAGCCGATCATCCTGCCTGAAATTACATCGAAGGGGACGCAGAGGCATGATGCGCGGCAAGCCAATGCCGATCTGGTCATGCGCCACCTCGCAGGTCTGTTGCCTGCCGAGTATCACGGCGTTTATGCAGACTCCCCCATCCTCGCCTCCTAAACCGATCACCGAAGTCTGGAAGCCCGAGCTGGTTGTCCTGCCGCGGTTAACGTTGACGCGGCGGATCATGCGCCCGGTTCTCCTGGCTATCGTCAAGGCGTTGGCATTTTTCACCCTGCGCATCACCGTCCGCGGGCTGGAGAACTTCCCCAATAAAGGACCTGCCATCCTGGTGATCAATCACCTCGGCGATGCAGACGCGGTGCTGGTCGGGGCAGTACTGCCGGTTACAGCCGATGCCATGGGAAAGATCGAATTGAATGATCACTGGTTTGTGGGTCCGGTCTTCCGCACCTATGGGCTGATCTGGGTGCACCGCGGCAGACCCGACCGCCGCGCGTTGCGCGCCGCGCTCGAAGGGCTGGCGGAGGGACGTTTGATCGCCCTCGCGCCCGAGGGCAGGCAGTCGGTTACCGGCGGGTTGGAGGAAGGGACGGAGGGCGCGGCATTCCTTGCGATGAAATCCGGCGCGCCAATCGTACCGATGGCAATGACAGGCACAGAGAACGACAACGTCTATGGAAACCTGCGCAAGTTCAAACGCACCGCAGTGACGCTCTCGGTGGGGAAACCGTTTTTCATCCGGGAGCAGCCGGATCGTCAGGAAACGATGCGGAAGGGTACGCGTCAGATCATGGAGTCGCTGGCGGAACTCCTTCCCGCGTCGTACCAGGGCAATTACAAAAACATCCACGAAGAAAAGCAGCGCTGAATTGGGGCTATAATCGCGGCATGCAATTTTTGACATCATTGCTGGATCGTCTTGCATATCTGAATCCACTTTCGCTTCCAGGCTGGCTCGTCTGGCTTGGGCTTGCCGGCTTGCTGGCGCTTGCTACATGGAGTTGGCGATCGTTTCATCCAAAATGGAATCAGCGCACGTGGTGGATCGCATCCTTTCTGATTCTCCTCACCCCCATTACTGCTTTATTTTTAGGTCTCGAATTCAACAACGCGCCGTCACTGCCCGTGCCGGGTCTGCCTGAAGAACCACCCGGCTCCACGATCATGATCTTCTCTGCCCTGCCATGGACTCTGGCGGGCGGTTTATTCGGTCCGTTCGCGGGTGCGGGACTGGGCATGCTGAGCGGATTGGTACGCGGCATTTGGGATACGCACAGTTGGTTCTCGATCCTCGACCTTGGCTTGATCGGCGCGATCTTTTCCTTTTCCACAAGACAACAATACCGCACGCCGTTTTTCCGCCTGCTCAGGCAGCCGCTGTTCAACGCGTTTTTTCTCACGTTGATCCACGCGCTCCTGTTCATGGTCGGTGCGTTCTTTTCGGTTCCGGTCGCACTCTCCGCCGCGGAACGGTTGGATTATGCCTTCAGCAACGCCGGGGTGGCAAGCCTCGCCTTCGGCGTGGAGATGCTCCTCGCAGGGTTTGCCGCGCAGGTTCTCGCGACGATCACACCGCAGTCCTGGGGGCGCGTCGGATCGCTCCAGCCTTCGCCCGCCGAACGAAGCATCGAGACCCGTTTCGTCTCGGGCGCGGGGACGATTGTTTCGATTCTCCTCATCCTGCTCCTGATCGGCGATTGGATCGTTGCCGGCGCGGCGGCGCGCAGCCTGGTGCAGGATCGGCTGGCGATCACCGCACAATTGGGCGCACAGGGCGTGCCGTATTTTCTCGAGACCGGGCAAAACCTTTCCTCGCAGATCGCCTCCGACCCGCGCCTCCTGCAAACGCCCGACGCAGACCTGACCGCGTATCTTGCGCAGCGTATTCTATCGATCCCGTTTTTCAACCAGCTGGTTGTCTTCGATCTTTCCATAAATTCCGTTGTAGCGTATTACCCGACTGAATCCATATTTCAGATAACACCCGCAGAGAGTACAGGCCTGCCCTTGATCCTGCAGGGCCTTCCCAATCAACTGTATGCCATCCCGCCGTTTGCGCCTGGTGAAGCCGCGCGCATAACATTCCTCTCCGCAATCCCCGGCACATCTCGCGCCTTGATCGCGCGGGCAGATTTGCGATCCAACCCCATATCGCGGCCGATCCTCGACACCCTCGACAGCCTGCGCGAATTGGACGGGACCGGCATCCTTCTCGACGATCAGGGAGTCATCCTTCACCATTCGCAGGCTGAACTGATCATGACTCCATATACGGGGCAGCATAGCGATCAGCCCGCCTTCTTCGACGAGACATCCCCGCTTGGCACGCGGCAACTCGTCTATTACCAGCCGGTGACGGGACAGGCATGGTCGGTTGTGCTGATCGTCCCTGCACAGGTGACCCAGCAGTTCGCCATCGACATTGCCCTGCCCATTGCGTTGTTGATCCTCCTGCTCGGTGCGATCGCGCTTGTGGCATTGCGCGTCAGTCTGCGTTCGGTGACCGCGTCGCTGCAATCCCTTGCAACCGAGGCAAAATACATCTCCACCGGCAAACTCGATCGTCCGCTCCCCGCGGAAGGCTCTGATGAACTTAGCGATCTGCGCGCCGCATTCGAACAGATGCGCGTCAGTTTGCAGGCGCGCCTCGAGGATCTCAACCGCCTGCTCGCGGTCAGCCAGGGTGTGGCATCGAGCCTCACCCTCGGCGATGCCCTGCGCCCCGTGCTTGATGCGGTGATCGCCGGCGGCGCGAATTCGGCTTGCATTCTCCTCGTGAAAGACGCGCTGCCGATCGACACGCCTCTCCGCTATGCAGACGGTCTGGAGCAGGATGTGTACATGCACCTCGATCACCAGATCATCGCACTCACCGAACAGCAGGAACGGCTTGTGATGGCGGCGCTCTCACACAGCCGCGGCTTGATCCTCGACCCCAACCTGCCCCATCCCGAATCATTGATCGCCATCGCCCTGCGGCATGAGGGCAGGTTTTACGGCGTGCTGTGGGCTGGATATGCAAAGCAACACATCTTCGCTGAATCGGATCTCAAGTTCATGACCACGCTCGCCAGCCAGGCATCGCTGGCAGTTGGGAACATCCGCCTGTTCATGACCGTGGAGGTAAGCCGCCGCCAGCTGGAGGCGATCCTCAACTCCACACCAGACCCCGTGTTGGTCACCGACGCGTCGAACCGGTTGATCCTGGCGAACCCCGCCGCGCGTAATGTCTTCGGTGTGAATATACGCCGCGGCGAAAGAGCGGATCTCGAAAAGACGATTCAGGTCAGGGCATTGCACGAGCTCCTGCAAGCCTCCTCTGATGAACGACACTCCGCCGAGATCAACATGCCGGACGGCAAAACCTATCTTGCCATGGCTTCGCCCATGACTGCCGAGGAGAAGACGGTGGGACGTGTATGCATTCTGCGCGATGTGACCCAACTCAAGGAGATCGACACGCTCAAATCGGATTTCGTTGCCACCGTAAGCCACGATCTGCGCTCGCCGCTCACGTTGATGCGCGGCTATGCCACCATGCTCGAGATGGCAGGCTCGCTGAACGAACATCAAAAGAATTATGCAAGGATGATCGTGCAGGGTGTGGATAACATGGCGAAACTTGTCAACAACCTGCTCGATCTCGGGCGCATCGAGTTCGGCGTGGGTTTGCAGGTGGAATCCATCCCCGTGCTCGACATCCTCGAGCGCGTGACCGGCAGCCTGCAGGCGCAGGCTAAGGAAAAAAATATTGCGCTTGGCGTCGAACTGCCGCGCGATCTGCCGCATGCCATCGAAGCCGATCAGGCGCTGCTCCATCAGGCGTTGTACAACCTGGTGGAGAACGCAATCAAATACACGCCGCAGGGCGGCACGGTCACCGTTCAGTTGCAGGCGCTGCCCTCGGCGGTGATCTTCGCCGTGCAGGACAGCGGCATCGGGATCTCGGAGCAGGATCAAAAGCGCCTGTTCGAGAAATTTTTTCGCGGCACCAACCGCGACGCGCTCATGCAGCGCGGCACCGGGCTTGGGCTTGCCATCGTCAAGTCGATTGCGGAACGGCACGGAGGCAGGGCATGGGTGGATAGCCAACCCGGCAAAGGGAGCATGTTCTTTTTGCAGATCCCTCTTGAGCAATCAAAAGACACGGCATCTTCGTAAAATCGAATCGGGCGTATAATACCCACTCCTCGTCCCGAGGATTTTATTTTGCAGACATGATCGATCCCCACACCAAGCAGGATTCCCCCTTTATTCACCGCTCACCAAAAGAGAAACCGGCGCCCACGTTTCGTGATTTTCTACTCGGCCGCCCACTCCCCACCGCCGACGCCGAACATGAAACCATCGGCAAGGGGGTCGGGCTGGCTGTGTTCGCTTCCGACGCGTTGTCGTCCACCGCCTATGCCACGCAGGAAATGCTTGTCATCCTGGCTGGCGCCGGGACGCTAGCCTTTGGCTACGTATTCCCGATTTCCATCGTTATTGTTGCCCTGCTCTCCATTGTGGTGATTTCCTACCAACAGATCCTTCATGCCTATCCCAACGGAGGCGGGGCATACATCGTGGCATACGATAACCTGGGCAGATTCCCTGCGTTGATTGCCGCATCTGTATTGATGATGGATTACATCCTGGGCGTATCGGTTTCCATTTCTTCTGGTGTGGCTCAAATCGTGTCTGCATTCCCGCTATTGTATGAATTCCGGGTGTGGCTTTGTGTGGGGTTTGTAGCTCTGATTACTCTCATCAATTTACGCGGTGTCCGGGAATCAGGCGCGGCATTCGCCATTCCAAGTTATTTCTTCATCGTAATCATGTTAATCACCATCATCACGGGGCTGTTCCGTATGATCATGGGGTCGCTCGGAACAGTCGTCAACCCGCCTCCCCTTGAGCATGCCGGTAATGAATTGTCCGCCGTTACCTTGTTCCTCATCCTTCACGCCTTCTCCAGCGGCACCACTGCGCTCACCGGCGTGGAAGCAATCTCCAACGGGATCACCGCTTTCAAGGAACCCCGCAGCCGTAATGCCGGAATCACTCTTACCTGGCTGGCATTAATTCTGAGTGTGTTGTTCATGGGAATTTCGTTTCTGGCGCGCGAGATTCAAACTGTGCCTTCGGAAAAAGAGACGGTGATCTCGCAGTTGTCACGCACAGTATTCGATGGGCAGGGTTTGTTTTACCTGCTTACCATAGCAGGTACTACAGCCATTTTAATTCTGGCGGCAAATACATCCTTTAATGGATTTCCGCGGCTGAGTGCCACACTTGCCGGCGATGGGTTTATGCCGCGCCAACTTTCCTATCGCGGCAGCCGTCTTGTTTACACCTATGGTATTGTATCGCTGGGTGCGGCGGCGTCGGTTTTAATCGTGCTTTTTCAGGCAAGCGTTACGAGGCTGATTCCGTTGTATGCAATTGGTGTGTTCCTGTGCTTCACACTCGCGCAAATTGGAATGGCGCGCCGGTGGCGGCGAATAGGTCAACAAGGAAACGATGCCAAACCGTCCGCTTCAAAGCATTCATTGCAGTTCGACGGGAAGTGGAAATTAAAGATGATTACAAACAGCTTTGGAGCATTTTGTACCGCCATTGTCATGCTGGTTTTCATCGTCACAAAATTCGTGGATGGCGCGTGGATTGTTCTGGTACTCACCCCCATTTTCATCAGTATTCTACTTTGGATTAACCGCCACTACACGAGTGTGGCAAGCCGCCTCTCACTGGAAAAGTATGGTGAACCGCCGCCCTACAACCTGCGGCACCGCGTGATCGTGCCGATCAGCAACGTGCATCAGGGCACGCTTGCCGCCCTCCGCTATGCGCGCATTTTGTCCGACGATGTGACGGCGATCCACGTTTCGTTAGAGCCCGCCGATACGGACAAAGTCCGCAGGAAGTGGGAATCCTGGGGTCGAGGCACCCGTCTCGTCATTTTGGATTCCCCGTACCGCCTCTTCGTTGAACCATTGCTGGATTACATCGAGGAAATTTTAGCCAGCCGGCAGCCCAACGAAACGATCACCATCGTCGTTCCGCACTTTGTGCCTGAAAAGCGCGTCTATAACGCCCTCCACATGCAAACGGCTGAACTGCTCCGGCGCGAACTGCTTGCCACCCCGGGTGTGATTATCACCGAAGTCCCCTATCAGATTTCCTGATCGGGTTTTGCCTATGTTGGTATAAAAGGAACAGATCATGAATTACATCGTTGTTGGATGCGGCCGCGTCGGCGCCGAACTATGTTACCGTCTTCATAAAAGCGGACATAACGTCGTTGTGGTGGATAGCAGGAGGGAAGCGTTCAACCGCCTGCACCCCGATTTTCGCGGACGCACGCTCGAAGGCGAAGGCCTGGCGGAAAGTGTGCTTGAGCGCGCCGGAATTCAAGAGGCAAACGGGCTTGCCGCGGTCACCAATTCAGACACGCTCAATGCCGTGGTCGCGCATACCGCGCGCACGTTTTACAAGGTGCCGAATGTCGTTGCGCGAAATTATGATCCGAACCTGCGCGTGGTCATCGAAGCGTTCGGGTTGCAGACGGTCGGATCCACATATTGGGGTGCCCAGCGGGTCGAAGAGTTGTTGATCAATCCGGCGCAGAAGGCTGTATATTCGGCGGGGAATGGCGAAGTGGAAGTATACGAAATCATCATTCCCGAATCATGGAATGGAAAAACGCTCGGGAACCTGCTCGATGGTCTGAATCAATGCTACCCTGTCGCACTGTCGAGAGCGGGGAGGGCTTCCCTGCCTGATTCAGACACCATACTCCAAACCGGCGATCTGCTCAATGTCAGTTCAACATTTGAAGGGATTGGCAGCCTCGCCGCGCGCCTGAATGACAAGGGAGGTGCATAACATGTTTGTCCTTATTGCCGGCGGCGGGCGTACAGGGACGCGCCTCGCCAGCCTGTTGATCACCCAGAACTATAAAGTCCGCCTGATCGAACACCGGCGTGAACTGCTGACACACCTGCACCAGGAACTTCCCACGGAGGTAATCTACGAGGGGAATACCGTGGATCCCAGCGTGCTTGAAGCGGCAGGGATCCGTGAAGCGCACGTGGTGGCGGCGGTGACTGCCGAAGACGCGACAAATCTCGCCATGTGCTTTGTCGCAAAGACCCTGTTCGATGTGCCGCGCACGATCGCACGCGTGAACAACCCGGTCAACGCCTGGCTGTTCGACGAGAAATTCAAGGTGGATGTCTCCCTGAATTCGGCAGATGTGCTCGCACACCTCATTCAGGAGGAAATGTCGCTGGGCGATATGATGACCATCTTCAAGATCCGCCGCGGCAGGTATTCGGTGGTGGAGGAGAAGGTCCCCCCGGGGGCGAAGGGCATCGGCATCCAGCTCAAGGATATGGGGCTGGCGGAGCACTGCGTCATCGCGGCGATCATCCGCGACGGGGTCATGACTCTGCCGCGCGGCGACAGCACCCTGCAGGAAAACGACGAGATCATCGCGGTGACCAGCGACGAAGGCGCGCAAAAACTGTCGGAACTGCTCGCACACCCGGTATATCCCGTTCGCAACGGGAAGAAGATCGGATAAAAACAGGATCAACACCGGGCTGGGCACGAAGCGGGGTTTCATCCCCCGGTTTCACGGATGACTTAACTGACGAAACTCTGACGATTCCAAATTGACCGAATCGGAAGCACTACGGTATAATGTCCTGCCGGTCTGAGAAGACCGGCCGCCATTATTTTTGAAACGAGGAACGATAAATGCCGAAAAGAACGTATCAACCGAAGATCCGCCGCCGCGTGCGCGTGCATGGCTTTCGCAAGCGTATGGCAACGGCAGACGGGCGCGCCGTGCTCAAGCGCCGCCGCTTGAGGGGCCGCCACCAATTGACGAAGACATCCAACAATCACGTGAAAAAAGTCCGCTGGTAGGCGGTGACAGCGTGTATTGAGGCTGTGGGTGCAGCGAAAATTTCGTCTGACCCGGTCTGAAGACTTCAAGCGGGTGCGGCGTTCCGGCAAGTCCTATGCCCACCCGCTTGTTGTGTTGATAGTGGAAACGCATGAACAGCCGCATTTGAAGGTGGGGGTCGCGGCAGGCAGGACGGTGGGGACAGCGGTGGATAGAAACCGCGCCAAACGACTCCTGCGCGAAGCGATGCGGACTCTCATCCCAAACACCGCCTCTCACGTGGACTTGTTGTTGATCGCCCGCCCTGCACTTGCCTCCGCCGCCCTTGAGGATGTGCGCCAGGCACTGACAGCACTACTAAAGCGCGCGCAACTATTATCCATCCCTGTAAATGAATCCTGAATTTCACCTGCACGATTATTCCAACGAGCCGCGCCTGCGCGATCTGCCGCGCACCGTCTGGAATTGGCCGCGCATCGCAGTGCTCTCCCTGATCCGCCTGTACCAGATGACAATCTCGAAGGGCATTCCCGAAAACACGTGCCGGTTTTACCCATCCTGTTCGCATTATGGGTATCAGGCGATCTATAAACACGGCGCCCTGAAGGGATCGGTCTTGGCGACCTGGCGCGTACTCAGGTGCAACCCATTCAACCCCGGGGGATACGACCCCGTCCCGTAATAATAGGAGCATGAATTTTTCAATGAGAAAGAAATTTGTATTTTTGAGTGTGATCCTGCTCGCGGCTGTTTTACTGAGCGGGTGCACCGGCGCGATTGCGTGGCCCGGTTTATCCGCCACGGACGAGGTGGCATACCTCGCAAACACAACCGCCGTATATGCGATTGATCTCGAAGATGGCAGTGAGTTGTGGAATTTTTCCGGTGAGCAGGGCGGCTTTTCCCTTTTCAATACCAACCCCAGCCTGTTCGTCAGCACGCCCGTGGTGACACCCGACGGGCTGGTGATCGTCCTCGACTCGAGCAACAAACACGTGATGTATGCCGTGGATCCGAACGACATCAACGACGATAAAAACCCGCGTGTCGAATGGAAATTTTCAGATGTGGATGGGTCGTGGATCGCCCCGCCCCTCATTGTGGACGATCGCCTCTTTGCCCCCAACTCGGATGGCAACGTGTACATCCTCGATTTACAGGATGGGCAATCTGAAAAACAGGCGATCAAGGTGATCGAAGTTTCTGAATCGCAGGAGGAGGCGCGCTTATGGGCACAGCCCGTCACCGACGGTGAACGTGTGTATATCACCTCGCTCGATAAAAGCGTGATTGCCATCGATCTCATCACCTATGAAGTCCTCTGGCATGAAGATCTCGGCGGCGCGGTGCCCGGCGGCGTTGCCATCGGCGGCGACGGCATGTTATACGTCGGCTCGCTTGCCAAGCAACTCGAACGGTTCGACCCAGCCACCGGCGCGCACGGACCTGTGCTGGATACCAACGGCTGGATCTGGGGAACGCCTGTTGCAGACGGCGATAATCTATACTTCGGCGACGTGGAAGGTTATTTTTATTCGTTCAACACCAAGACCGGACAACTTAATTTCGACCCGGTTAAACCTGACGCGGCGATCACCTCCAGCCCGCTGGTGCTGGGCGACCAGGTGCTGGTTGCCACGGAATCAGGCAGTATCTTTTCGATCAGCGTCGACGGTTCCGTGGATGCCTGGTTTCAGCCCGATACGGACAGCAAAGCCTACACCACGCCGGTTTCCGCGGGCGGGCTTGTGCTTGTCGCCTATCTTGAATCGGATTATTATCTCGTTGCCCTCGAGGAGGACGGCGATGACCAATGGAAATTTCCTTCCGGAGAGTAAGGGTTTTAAAACATGAAAAATCAAGGCAATCAAGCACAGGCACAGGCCAAACGACCCGAACTGCCTCAGGGATTTGCAAGCGGAACACTCAAAACCGCCGCGGTTGTTGCCATTCTCGTGCTGGCGTTTACCAACTTCCCGGTTGTCATTACTTTTGTCGTTAACATTCTGATCTACATCTACCGGCTGGTCGGTGAAAATTTTGGCATCGCGATCATCCTCCTCACGATATTGATCCGTCTTGTTACGTGGCCCCTCAATGCGCAACAGATGAAGGGCGCCAAAGCCATGCAGGACCTGCAAACCGACAAGGAATGGCTCGCCATCCAGAAAAAATACGCGAAGGATCGCGAAAAACTGGCATCGGAACAAATGCGTCTTTACCGTGAAAAAGGCATCAACCCATTTGGTTCGTGCCTGCCCACGTTGATCCAGTTCCCGATCCTCTTTGCGCTCATCCCTGCCATAACCTATGCCATCGGCTCCACGCCGCTGAGCATTCTCAAATTATCAAACAGCCTGTACTCCTTTCAGAACGTTGCCGCGCTCGTGCCGCTCAACAACACGTTTTTGGGCATCGACCTCGGCTTGCCCGAACGGACGATTATCTTCGGCTTGAGCATACCGCTTCTTGCGCTTACGGTGGGGCTTACCACCTTCATCCAGACCAAACTCACCATGCCCCCCTCGGGCGGCTCCAACGATCAAGCCGCGGCAACCAGCCGCATGATGAGCATCTACATGCCAGTCATGCTCTTTTTCTTCTCGCTCAACTACGCCTCGGGGCTTTCGATCTACTTCGTGGCGAGCAACATATTGAGCATTGTGCAATACGCCCTGATGGGCAAGGTCAACTGGCGTAACCTGTTACCCGGCGGGCAGAAATCGTAACCAAGGAGGCGGGATATGAATGAAAGAACCACGCTCGAGATCATTGCATCCACAGTGGAGGAAGCCCTCTCGCAGGGTCTCGCCCCACTGGGTCTCACAGCAGACAAGGTCAGCGTCGAAGTACTGGATGCGGGCAACAAAGGTTTGTTCGGCTTGGGTAAGCCACAGGTGCGCGTCCGCCTGACGGTAATCCCTGAGGGCGGGACTGCGGTCGTCGAAACGAGACCAGCCGTTCGTGAGGCGGAGGCGAAACCCGCAGTTCAGACCAAAGCCGGGCCCGTCGATCACACTCCAGCCAAAACTGATCCCGTTAAGGAGACCGAATCCAAACCGGATCATGATTTCCTGCTCGATCACACCGAAGCTGTCATCTCCAAATTGATCCATCTGTTGCATCTCAAAGCGCAGGTCTCGGCGAACTACGGCGAACAGGACCGCGAGGGCAGGCGCGACATCCACGTGGATATTCGTGGCGACGACCTGAGTGTGTTGATCGGCAAACATTCCGAGACGTTGAACGCATTCCAATTCGTCGCGTCCCTGATTGTCGGCAGGGAGACGCAGGACTGGGTACAGCTTGTCATCGATGTGGAGGGCTTCCGCGAACGCCGCAAAAAACAGTTAATCCAGATGGCAACGCGGCTCGCTGAGCAGGTGATGAAAAGCGGCAAGCGCATGTCGCTCGAGCCGATGCCCTCTGCCGAGCGCCGCCTCATCCACATTGCCCTGCGCGATCACCCGGAAGTAAAAACCGAAAGCACGGGTGAGGAACCGCACCGCAAGGTGACCATCGTTCCAAAGGATTCGTAGTTTCGTGGGGCGGATTGTGCGAAGCAGTCCGCCCTTTTTCTTTTAAATGCTCGATAGTTGTATTTTAGCATTTTTTGGTAAACATGTTATTCTTGCAGGCAATCACGGTAAACGGATGGAAACCGATGCAACTTCCAATCATAGAACCTGCGCCACTTGTGGCACGTCATGCGGAAGTCTTCCGCGATTTGTTTGAAAACCGTCGTCAGTTTCAACACTTTGAGAATTACCTGACGGGTCTGATGGTCTTGCCGAATAAAAGCATGGCAAACATAGCACGCTGCCTGGTGGAAAGTTCTGACAAGACCAACATCTCGCGCTATCTTTCAAGAGACCGCTGGCTTGAAGAACAGGTGAATGACCGTCGGGTCAGATATATCGTGAAAGAGACGAAAGACGTGCGGTTGTCAAAAGATCGCTCTTTGTTGCTTTTGGATGACACCTTATGCGAGCATGTTGGGAGTTTGTTTGAGTACGTGGATCGTCATTACAATCATGGGGACCAGACGTTTCCGCTGGCGCACAATCCTGTGACGAGC
>DATKAU010000130.1:0-7983 GCA_035514655.1 Anaerolineales bacterium | reverse complement strand
CTTATCCTGGATCTTGATCAATGCACCAAACACTGCGCGTGCCTGTTCCCGCTGGTTTGCCCGTTCATGCGCCGCCATCAACCAGACGACACACAGCTGGTATTCAGCATCACGCCCATCCTGAAAGAAACAGGTTTTCCCTTCTGTCAGATAGGTGATCGCCTTTTTCAAATCGTTGTTCAGAAAATGTCTGCGCCCTTCAAGCGAAGCCCACAACCCGCGCTCATAGCCGGACGGATTCAATTTTATTTTTCTCCTGAACTGATTCAGGTAATGCAACGCGGTATCAAGGTCGTTTTGCAAGAGCGCCAGACCCGCACGGGCCAGCATCAAATAATTGGAAATGAAAAATCCGGAAACCTCCGCCGCGGCCGTCTCCGCCAGCTGATAGGCACGCATTGCCGTTTCAAACTCCTCGACCTCGCAATACAAATCGCCAAGCCCTGCCAGAATGAGAGACTCGGATCGATGATTTCGGCTGTTCCGCGCTGCCGTTAATCCCTCCTCAAAAGTTCCCGAAGCAAGTTCATATTCGCCCAGTTGCAAATAGAGAACTGCAAGGTTATTGAGCGTATCCGCCTGGGTATACAGGTTTTTTTCGTCCCTCAAACGTTTCAAGGCTTCCTGATACAGCGTCTTGGCTTCCTCCACATCGCCGATGGTGGCGCGCAACATGGCTGTTTCTGAGAGCAGCATCGAGATGCTCCCTGTTTCCTTCAACTCTGTGTATAAAGACAGGGATCGTTCAAGGAATTCCACCGCACTGCGCGATTCCCCCAGACGGAATGAAGTCAGGCCCCTGATCCTCAATGCCTCGGCATACATTGGTTGCAGTGACACATCCGACTCTGAAAGTTGCAGGGCGCGATCTGCATCGTGCACCGAATCAGGGTATTTGCCGAGAAGGCGAAGCGTGTTCGCTCGACGCACTAGCGCCAGGGTGAGACCATGAATATTCCCCTCCTTTGTGTGGGCATCGACCGCCATATCAAGTAAGGCAATGGCTTCGGAGAGATTGCCTTTCATTCTGGAGATCGCCCCGCGCAATGAAATCAGTCCGGGCCGGGTTCGGACGATTGCCGGAGGCAGGCTGTTGATCCAGCCTTCCAGGGTGACAAGGGCGGTCTGGAGCATGGGCGTTCCGGCACGCTCGATTACGTCGGCCAGCGCATCGAGATCGTTTAGCTGCTTGCAGGTGAAGTATGCCTTTTCCCATTCACCCGCGGCTTCGTAGGCTTTGACCATGCGTTCGAGCATTGGTCCGATCTCGTGCGGGCGCTCGCGCCTGAGGCGGGATTGCAGGAACTCTCGGAAGAGCGGGTGGTATCGAAGCCAGCGTCCATCTTCGTCGAGAGGCAGCACGAAAAGATTCTTTTCCAGGATCGTGCCCATGAGAACGAGCCAGTTTTCGGGCTTGGAATGAAACGGGCCGAGAACGATCTCGCAGAACTCCGCGTTGAATTCCTCCGGCAGTGACGTGCGGAGCAGAAATTCACGCACATGCGGCGGCTGCCGGTTGAGTACCTCCGTTGCAAGGTAGGAGAACATGTCCACGCCGGTAATATGCTTCTCCGACGGGTTCGAGAGCACCATGCCGGTGATCCAGCCGCCGGTCTCGTGGAATATTTGATTCGCCTTTTCGTCGGAAAGGTATCCCTGGTTATTCTTGGCGTAGAACGCCTGGATCTCGCGCGGCTGGAAGGCCAGCTCCGCCTGACTGAGGCCCGCCACCTGCTCACGCGCCACCATCAGACTCACGTCATCCAGATCAGGCAGGGTGCGGGAGGCGATGAGGACGTGACAGTTCTCGTCCACCAATTGGAGGAAGCGATTGACCAGGGAAGAGATGACCGGCACGTCATCCAGCAGGTGATAATCGTCCATTACGATCAGATAATCCTCCTCCACCTGATCGTAGAGCTCGTTGGTCAGCGTCACGAGTAGTGACTCCGCGTCGGTCTCGATGGTCTTCAGGTTGTTCAGGAGAATTTGCGACGACTCGCCCACCTTGGGGAACCGCTCCGAGAGCGAGGCGATCAGGTATGCCATGAATCGCTGCGGTTCACGATCCAGTGCATCGAGCGAGAGCCAGCAGACCGGCATCTCGATGCCATGGGCAAGATCGATCAACAGGGACGTTTTACCGTAGCCCGCAGCGGCCGAGAGCAGAATGAGCTTATTATCGAGGGATTTCCTGAGACTCTCCAGCAGGCGCGTGCGCGAGAGCATCACGGACCGACGCGGAGGGACGATGATCTTGGTTTTGCTGATGGGTATGGACGAGGCAACCATGTCTAGACAGATCCGCTCTCATTGTACCGATTGAAAGGGGAGAAACAATCTGAATTTCATCACAATTTCAGATTTTCGGGAAGATCAATTTTCAGGGTTTTTGCAGTTCGGTCAGCATCAGGGTATGGATTCCGGGGGGCGCCGCCAGGATGGAAAGGGGCGCGGCAAGATAATTTTCGCCTCCCGAGATATTCGTCACCCGCGCGCCTGCCTCCTCGCAGATCAACCCGCCTGCCGCCACATCCCACGGCTTGAGCGAAAGTTCCCAAAATCCGTCAAAACGACCGGCAGCCACATACGAAAGATCGAGCGCGGCGGAGCCAAGCCGGCGCACCCCCTGTGTGAGTTTGGCAAGACGCACAAAATTGTCAAAGTTATCCTGCGGGGTATCCCAGGTGTCATACGGAAAGCCGGTGACCAGCAGGCTTCTGCGCAATTCGGATGTGGATGAGACGCTCATCCGTTCCCCATTCAAGCGCGCGCCTTTGCCGCGCTCGGCGGAAAACAACTCGTCGCGAAGCGGATCGTATATAGCGCCCAACATCAGGTTTCCGCGCGAGGCATAAGCAATCGAGACAGAAAATAACGGCACGTGATGTGCGTAATTCACTGTCCCGTCCAGCGGATCGATGTACCACACCTGATCGTCATTCCCCTCGATGACACCGGTTTCCTCCGAAATAATGTGGTGATCGGGAAAATCCCTTTGCACCTCGCCGAGCAGGTACGCCTCGGATTGATGATCCACCTCGGTGACCAGATCGATCACACCCTTATAACTCACCTGGTGTTCACCGGCATACCCGGCGTGGAGGATCGCTCCCGCCTGGCGGGCAAGGTTTTCCAAATATGGCAATGTGGGCTGCATGGATGCTGAATTCTCATTAAATGGTCTCCGACGGTCTGTGACCGTCGGAATACCTGATGCTAAACTTACTTTTTCAATCCTTCGAGAGTCTTGTAAATATCGTACAACTCGGTCTGGATCTCGTCGCGGTCGCGGATCGACTGCTGAAGCAGCGCCTCGAACGCGGGTTTCTGATCGGGCGGCAGGGTCAACATTAAGCGCTCGGCGCGCGCGATCTGTGTGTTCTTGTGCCGCAGTTTGTTTTCAAGGCGCGTGCGATAGCCGTTGTAAAACCGTTCCATGTCGAGCGGCAGGGGCGTTGTGAAGGGTTGTTGGGTCACGAGTTCGGCAACCGTCAACAGAAAATCCTCGGTGTCAATGGGTTTTTCGATGAAGCGCGAGGCGCCGAGGCTCAGGGCAAATTCCTTGTCCTCCGGCGTCACGTACGTGGCGGATAAAAACACAACGGGGATGGATCGTGTTTCGGGGTTCAAGCGCAACTTCTGAACGAATGCATACCCGTCCAGTTTCGGCATCAGGATATCAGTGATGATCAGCACGGGTCTCTGACGAGCCATCACCTGAAGCGCCTCCTCCCCATCGCGCGCGGTCAGCACAGCATAACCCTTGAACCGCAGTGTCACCTCAAGCAGTTCAAGGACATTGGGAACGTCTTCAACAATCAGGATTGGACCATAAAGTGAATTCATGAGGCAATTCTACCGTATACGGGATGAAGGTCAAACCCGCCTCTTTCTTTGACATGAAATTGCCAGCGTATCGAGATCGCGATCCACCCTGACGCGCGGTCACCCCATCCAAACCCGCGAGCCGAGCGCGGAACAGGCAAACTCAACTGCCAGCTGTGCCGTGCGGTTCTTCTCATCAAGGACTGGGTTGACCTCCACCACATCCATGCCGATGAGCTTTTTACCTTCGGCAATCACTTCGCAAACGAGATGCGCCTCGCGATACGTCAACCCGCCAGGGACAGGCGTGCCCACCCCCGGAGCCTCGCGCGGATCGAGCGCGTCAAGGTCCATCGAGAGGTAGATTCCGTCCACGTCACGGCTGATGCGGTCGATCGCTTTCTCGAGCGCGGCGACGATGCCGATACGATCCACCTGTTCCATGCTGAGCACAAGCACGCCGGCGCTTCGCAAATTGTCCTTTTCGCCCGGGTCAAGATCACGCGCGCCGATGACTGCCACCCGCTCCGGGTCGATGACCGGAGGCGTTTCGTCCCAGAGCGCGGTCAGGCGCGGATCGCCGAGTCCGCACAGCGCCGCGAGGGGCATCCCATGGATGTTGCCCGAAGGCGTGGTCTGCGGTGTGTTGAAATCGCCGTGGGCATCGAGCCAGATCACGCCGAGTTTGCGATGCCGCGCCGCGCCGCGGATCGACCCCACCGACAGGCTGTGATCGCCGCCCAGCACCACCGGAAGGTGCCCGCCTTGAATGGATGTGGCGACCGCGCCTGCGATGCGCCTGCCCATCGGGATAATGCAATCGAGATATTTCAGCTTGGGATCGGTGATGGTGCACGTCTCCTGAATCGGCACTTCGATGTTGCCTTTGTCCTCGATGACGTGACCGAGCGCTTCAAGCCTGCCGTGCAAGTGGGCATAGCGGATTGCACTCGGACCCATATCCACGCCGCGGCGATCTGCACCGAGATCGATGGGCACACCGATGATGTCTATTTCCATGAAACGCTCCTAAAAAATTAACCGCGAAGACGCGAAGCGCACGAAGCTTACTAAAGGAGAGACGATCTCTTGGGGTATGGAGTCTCTCCGGGGAGGTTCAACACAAACCGCTTTATACCATGTTTCATCAAGGTCACATTCCAATTGAGCAGAAAACCGATTTTACAACCGCTCAGTTTCATATAAGTCAGCAGTTGCGCCTCATGAACCGGTGAAAAAGCCTCAACTACCTTATTCTCAACAATAACTATTTTGTTTATAAGGATGTCTATCTTATAGCCAATATCCATCTCCTGATTCTCATAGAATAGAGGAAGTTTTACCTCTGTTTCCGCATCCCAACCGCGTTTTTTCAATCGTAAGCATGACAGTGTTGATAGGCTGATTCAAGCAAGCCCGGTCCCAAAGCTTTGTGAACCTTGATTGCACAATCAACAACGTCCGTGGCAATCGCCTCAATATCCACCATTTCTTTTTCCTCCTTCTAAATCAAAAAAACTTGGCGTCCTTCGCAACTTCGCGGTGGATAAGTGACTACGCACCATGGACGGTCACCTTGTTTTTGCCCGCATCCTTCGACCGGTAAAGTGCGCGATCGGCGGCTTGCAGAAGGGCTTCATCCGTTCTGCCATGTTCAGGGAAGGTCGCCACGCCCGCCGAGAAGGTGGCAAAGAATTTAATGCCTTCATAGTCCATGGGTGTCTCTGAAAAATCCTGCCGCCATGTGTCTGCGCGCTCCAGGGCAACCTCCTGCGATGCACCCGGCATGAGGATGAGGAATTCCTCTCCGCCGTACCGGCAGACTACATCGCCCCGGCGGGTATGGTCAACAAGAAATTTCGCGATGCTTTGCAATACCGAGTCGCCGCACTTGTGGCCGTGGGTATCGTTGAAGTGTTTGAAGTTATCCACGTCCATGATCACAATGGACAGGTGCGATCCATCGCGTTCGGCCTGGGCCACCTCCTTGTCCAGGAATTCCGAGAGGTAGCGGCGATTATACACATCGGTCAGCGGGTCGCGGATCGCCTGCTCTTCCAGATTTGCGCGCAGGATGTTGATCTCCTCCAATTGATGGGTGAGCGTTTCGTTGGCGTACGTCAGATCGTTCTCCAGCCACTTGTGCTCGGTGATGTCGTGCGCCACGATCACGCGTCCCTGCAATTCGCGGAATTGATTGTACAGGGCTGAAACGACCAGCTCCAGCGTGCGCGGGGGATCGCCGGGGATCTGGATCTCATCGCGCAATTCATTCGATGTCAGAAAACGGTTCAGCAGCTGGGGCCATTCACGGAAGACATCCAGCGGATCCATGCCCACGATCTCATCGATGCTCCTGCCCAGCATTTTCTGCGCCACCGAATTGGCGTCCACGATGATATCGTGCGCGTCGACGACAACCACCATTTCGGGAATGTATTCGAGCACCGTGTAACGCGCAATGGGAATGAGATCGAAAATGCGCAGACCGAACGCGCCGATGGCGATCAAGGCGGCTGTGAGAGTGAACGAGATCGGCGTCAGATCGATGCGGAAGGACGGCTCGAGGCGTGTGCTGAGCATCACCTGATAAAACACATTGACAAGGACCGGGATCAGCACCGCGGCGATCAACACGTACATCTGCCTCCGGTATATGTTGCGATGCTGAATTGCGCGCCACAACAGCAGGGCGATTGCAATCAGGTTGAGAAGATAGGAGTGGATGAGAGCCGCAACATACCAGGGTCCGCGCTCGATAACCAGCGGTCCGCCTGCCGCGGAGATCGGGCTGACGGAAGCGTAGTACAGACTGAACCATCGTTCTGAGAACAGGAAGATGAGGGATATAAGCGGAATGATAAAAAAGAGCGCGCCCGTAAACCGGTTCAACCAATTCCCCCACCGGTTGTATTGCACGGCAAAGAAGAACCAGAAAACCGGGACGGTGAGGATGCCGATATTTTCAACCCTCAGCCACAGGCGTTTCACCTCCAGTGACGATGAAAGGGATAGCATGGCATAGCTGAAGTTCCATACTGCAAGCATAATCAGCATCCAGATTAGCGATCTCAACCCCGGCGCAGGAGAGCGGCGCGCCAACAGTGCGGCAAGGGTGATTGCCGCCGCTGTGTTCAGCAGTAATATGGAAGCAAAAATAATCCACTGGGCGTTCAAGAGATACACACCTGTTGTCCAGATAAAAAAGACTGGTGCCCCGTCATTTGGTTACCTTATGCCGTCCTATAATATCCCACATCCACGGAGTACACCCTCCCCCGTTTGATGACCTGCTTCACGAGATTAGTGCCGTAGCGATAGCCGAGATGCCGATAATCAGGCATCGAAAGGATCAGCATATCCGCCTGTTTGCCGACTTCGATCGAGCCAATGGTGTCTGCGCGGCGGATGGCGTGTGCGGAATTGATTGTGGAGGCGGCGATGGCTTGCGCAGGAGTCAACTTCATGGCGCGGCAGGCGAGGGCGATCACAAACTGCATGGATTCGTTCCACGTGGTGCCGGGGTTGCAGTCGGTGGCGAGGGCGAGGTAGGCATCGGCTTCGATAAGTTTTCGTGCGGGGGTGTAGTGTTCTTCGGCAAGACCGAATGGCGTACAAGGCAGTGATACGGCAACCGTATCAGACTTCCCCAATACGGCAATATCTGCATCAGATGTTACTACCAGATGATCCGCGGACACAGCACCCAACTCTGCCGCCAGCGACGCCCCGCCAAGGTTGTCGAACTCATCCGCGTGGATCTTGATCGGGAATCCCAGCGACACAGCCCTGGTTAAGATCTGACGCGATTGGTTTAAGTTGAAGGCTCTGGTCTCGCAGAACACATCCACAAAGGGTAAAGAGAGTCGCGGCGCATGAGTCCCCCACCATTCTTTGAGCATGGGCAGCATCGTCTCGCACACAAGATCAGTGTAACCCTGCGGATTGTCCTTATATTCAGGCGCACTGGCGTGGGCACCGAGAAAGGTAAAGGCGAGATCGAGCGGGGATTCATCGTCGAGGGCGAGTAAAGCTTTGAGCAGGCGCAGTTCGGTGGCGGTTTGCAATCCGTAGCCGGTCTTGGCTTCGGCAGTGGTGGTGCCGTGAATAAACATGCGCAAGAGACGTGAGCGGCTCTGTGTGATGAGCGTCTCC
>DATKAU010000129.1:0-5314 GCA_035514655.1 Anaerolineales bacterium | reverse complement strand
CTCGAGCAGGATCAGCAAATGATCGGGGTTGATCAACGCCTGTTCCGGCGAACGTTCGAAGAAGTATTCAGGATGGTGCGCGAGGAATTGATCGATCGGATTGGCAGAAGTTACCAGAACGCTGACCGCGGACTCCAGCCCGCGTCCCGCGCGTCCGGCTTGTTGTCTCGCGGAAGCGACGGTTCCCGGATAGCCGACGAGGATCGCCGCGCCCAGCCCGCCGATGTCGATTCCCAGCTCGAGGGCATTCGTGGCTACGACGGTTTTGACCGTGCCGTCGCGCAGTCCTTTTTCGATTTCACGGCGCTGGTGAGGGAGGTAGCCCGAGCGGTAACCGCGGATTTCATTGGCGATTTCAAATTTACGCTTTTCGGCTGATTGTTGGAGATTTTCCTGAAGGTACGTGAGGACAATCTCGACGCTTCTTCTGGATCGTGCAAAGACTACGGATTGAATATTGTTTTTCAGGATATCCTGGGCAAGCCTGACGGATTCAAGCAGGGATGATTTTCGCAAGCCGAGGGATTTGTCCGTGAGAGGCGGGTTATATAGAAGAAAGTGGCGCGGTCCACGCGCCGAGCCGTCATTGTCGATCAACGTGACGGGTTCTTCAAGAAGTTTCTCTGCAAGTTCCCGGGGGTTGCCGATCGTGGCGGAGGCGAGGATAAACTGCGGTTTCGCGCCATAGAACGCGGCAACGCGTTTGAGCCGCCGGATCACGTTTGCCACATGCGAACCGAAAACACCGCGATAGGTGTGCGCTTCGTCGATCACGATATATTTGAGATGCGTGAAAAAGTCCGCCCAGTTGGTGTGATGCGGCAGAATGCCTGTGTGGAGCATGTCTGGGTTGGTGAGGACGATGCGGGATTGTCTGCGGATGTTCGGCCGGTTCGCGGAAGGTGTGTCGCCGTCATAGATGGAAGTGATCAGTGACGAGTGATCAGTAAGCAGTGAATGCAGGACTGACACCTGACCACTGATTACCGATAACTGATCTTGTGTGAGGGCTTTGGTGGGAAACAAGTAGAGTGCGCGGGCATCAGGGTTCTGAATGATCGAAGCCAGCACGGGCAGGTTGTAGGCAAGTGTCTTGCCGGAGGCGGTGCCGGTGGAGAGAATGATATTCTGACGGTTTTGCGCCGCCGTCCATGCTTCGAGCTGGTGCGAATAGAGGTAGTGGATTCCGGCGGCGATCAAAGCTTGAGAAAGAGGATCAGGAAAATCCGTTGGAAAAGGATGCGTTTGTGCGGGGCGCGGGGGGAGAGTCCGCCATGCGATCAGGTTGGGCGAAGTGTCGGGGTCGCGCTTCCAGAATTCCAGCAATGAATCGACGGACATGGGGCGATTATAGTATGCCGTTGGGCATGAACAACAAAAAACTTCGGAGATCTCTGAGACCTCCGAAGTTTTGCAGGAAGGATGTGCTGAAGTTAATCGTTCCGCCTGCCCATGCCGCTGATGAGCATGACGTAATACAGCAATTGCAGGACCGCCGTGACCAGCCCCGCCACGTAGGTGAGCGCGGCGGCGTTGAGCACCTGGTTCACGCCGCGTATCTCCTCCTCACTGCGGATGATGCCGGTCTGGGCGAGCAGGGCTTTGGCGCGCGCCGAGGCATTAAATTCCACGGGGAGGGTGGCAAGGGCGAAGAGTGCGCCGCCTGCAAAGAAAAGCACACCCACCCATGCCAGCTGCGTGAACCCGAGGAACAAGCCGGCAAGGATCAGGATCCAGCCGAGGTTCGAACCGATGCTGACCATGGGTACAAGTGCTCCGCGGACACGCATGGGGAGGTACCCTTCGGCATCCTGCAGGGCATGACCCAACTCGTGCGCGGCGATTGCCACCGCCGCCACCGAGGGCGCGTTTGCGACGCCCGGGGAAAGATGCAGGGTCTTATCTTGGGGGTTGTAGTGGTCGGTCAGGTTCCCGCCAATGCCCAGCACACGGACATCCCGAAGGGAAGTGCCGGAGCCTTCGCTGTAATAGGGCGCCTGAGCGATTAATTGCTGCGCGGCTTGCGAGCCGGTGAGCCCGCTGCTATTACGGATCTGACTCCATTTGTTGTAGGCATGCCTCACGTACCACGAGGTGAGGCCCATTAAAATGAAGGCGGGGATCATGAAGATCAGGTAGAGAGGGTCAAGGAAGAACATGGTTTGCTCCTTTCATTAGTAAACGT
Organism: Anaerolineales bacterium; assembly: GCA_035514655.1. Classification (GTDB taxonomy): domain Bacteria; phylum Chloroflexota; class Anaerolineae; order Anaerolineales; family Villigracilaceae; genus Defluviilinea. The sequence continues at coordinate 3,129 of DATKAU010000129.1, read as the reverse complement.
TATTTCTGTGCAATCAAACCTAATAACACTTCGATGGCTTTATCGAGCTGTGGGTCGCGTTCATTGGCGAGATCGTCCTCGGTAAGCTCGACGATGTAATCGGGCGTGAGGCCGATGCCGTCGATCAGGCGCCCGACCGGCGTGAGCCAGCGGGCGATGGTCACGCGCGCCGCGCCTTGATCATCCGAAAGCGGGATCATCTGCTGGACCGATCCCTTGCCATACGACTGTACGCCGACAATCTGTGCAAGATCGTAAGCCTGCAGGGCTCCCGCCAGAATTTCGGAGGCGGACGCCGACCCTTCATTGATGAGCACCACAATCGGCAGATCGGTCACGCGCCCATTGCCGAATGCATTGTACACATCCCGGTTCCCGTCGCCGTATTGCTCGTACAGAATCACGCCGTCTTCGATGAATTCCGATGCCACCTCCACGGTCGTGTGCAGGTAGCCACCCGGGTTATTCCGCAGGTCGATGATCACGCCGCGCGGGTTTTGCGCCAGCAGTTCATCGAGCACGGCTCGCAGATCGCCGGTGGTTTTGTCGCCGAAAGAGTTGATGTCGATGTAGGCGATATCGTTTTCGAGCATTTTGCCTGTGACGCTGTCGATCGTGATCTTCGCGCGGGTGATGACGAACTCGAGCGGTTCAGCCTCACCCTCGCGTGCCACCGTCAACGTGACTGTAGTCCCCGCCGGACCAAGCACCTTTTGGCGCGCCTCTTCGGGGGAGGAGCCGGTCATGTCCACGCCGTCGATGGCGATGATCTGATCGCCGGGCTTGAGTCCCGCCGCCTGTGCAGGCGAGCCTTCGATGGGACTAATGATCGTGAGGTACTCGCCTTGCGTATCCACAAAGGCGCCGATGCCTTCATATTCACCGGAGAGCGAGTCGGTCGTTATCTGGAAAGTGATCGGGTCCATGTAGAACGTCTGCTGATCGCCGACGGCGTCCATCATGCCGCGGATCGCACCGCGCATCAAAGCGACATCGTCGAGAGGCTGATCCACATACAACTCGTGGACGACGTTCCATGCCTCCCAGAACGGGACGAAGAGTGTTTCCGTATCGTCCGGCGTGGAAGCTTGTTGTCCCGTCTCATTCGGACTGGGGGCTTGCTGTTCCGGTTCAACCGGCGGCGCTGTGACCGGCATGAAATCACGGATCACGGGCAGGTCTGCAGTGAATGGTACAAATTGCCCCACGATGATACCCGCAGAAAACACGCCGGTCAGCAGGACAATCCCAACCAGTGTGCCAAGAACGTATTTGACGGCTTTATTCACGATGCCTCCGTTTCCGTAATTACCCAACCATACCCCGCCGTGATTAGAGGATGCTGAATGAAACGTAATGAATTTATTGGAATGGTGTAAGCGGATTGTTGAATGTTGGTATCGTGGTGCGGGATGGCATCCCGCTTATTAACACAATGGCGGACGCCATCCCGTTCCACGAGAAAACCTACCCCAGCAGGATCGGCAGGTGGGACCAATCTGTAAAAACGCCGCTTGCTTCGGCAGTCGGCTCTTCAGTGCCGTATAGGATGCTTGCCATGCCCGCTTCGAGGGCGGCGCGCGTGGTGCGCGGCAAATCGTCGATCACCACGCATTTGCGCGGGTCGGGTTCGTCGGCGAATTCCTGCGCGATGGCGAAAGATTCGGGCATGGGCTTGCAATACGGCGCCACCGTATGGATGTCAACGATCTTCTCGAAGAGGTCGTCCAGGTCGAGCGCGGCGAGGACGCGCCGGGCGTGGTTGGCGTCTGCATTGGTGAAGATCAACTTCCGGCTGGAGAGCGAGGCGATGATCTCGCGCTGGATCGGATCAGGCTTGATGTACTCCTTGAGGGTCAGATCATGCACGAAGGCGAGGAAGTCCTCAGTATCCACGTTGTGGCGCGCCTGCAAACCGCGCAGGGTGGTGCCATACATTTTGAAATACGATTCGCGCAATGCCGGCGCGTCCTTTTCAGCGATGCCGAGCCGCTCCACCATGTACAAATTGATGCGTGCCTTGATCGCCTGCCACAGCCCGGAGGAGTTGGGGTAGAGGGTATCGTCGAGATCGAAGAAGAGAGTGGAAAAACGCATCGGGCGATTATACCGTCAGGTCGGAGAATGTCTACATGAGCCGGTAAAAAACTTTCTTTGCCACCGAGATCACTGAGACCATTGAGAAAAACTCAGGGTCTCTGTGGGCTCTGTTGGCTTAAGTCGCAAAATTATACGCTCCTTCAGGGGGCGCCGAAGACGCGGCTAAAAAAATCCATCATGTTCTGGATGAACTCTTCATCGCCCGCGCCGTAAAATGTGTGCGGCATGTTTTCGTAGTAGACGCATTCCACTTTTTTGCCGAGCGAGTTCAATTGATCGCAGGTCTGCACAGACCAGTCCGGCGGCACAAGTTCATCTGCCATGGCGTGATGGATGCTCACCGCGGCGGTGATCTGATCGAAGAAATACACTGAGGAAATGCGCGTCAATGCATCGATCGGGACATTGAGTTCGTCGAGTCCGCGCGTATCCCCCGACCATTCTCGGATGGCTTCGTAATTCTTTTGTTCGTCGCCGCTCATCGAGCCGTATAAGACGGCGGCATCCACGTCCGCGCTCACGGTGAGAACGCGCGTGCTGATCCCTCCGCCCATGCTGTGCCCCCACAATCCGATCCGGCTCGAGTCTGCAGTCCACAACAGGTCGTCGCCTCCGCTTTGCGTTTTGACGATCTCGATCAGGTTCAACACGTCGATTGCCATTCCCACGCGGAAGAGATTCTCCCCGTCGTCCGAGGGCCGGTAGCCGCGCAGGTTCGGGTGCAGAACGATGTACCCCGCGTTCGCCAGTGCGTCGGCGTAATGCGTGGTGTAATCGAGAGTGTAATATATGGCGGGTTCGATATAACCGTGCAGGGCGATGATGATTGCGTGCGGTCCCTCGTCGTGCGGGATGTTGGCGAACCCGTAGATGTTCAACCCGTCGCTGGGGTAACGGATCAAATAACGTGTGAAGAACACGTTTTGCCCGAGCACTTCGAGAAATTCGATCTCGCCGCCTCCATACAAACGCGACCGCAGGTACTCGTTCGTGTACAGATAATACAGATCCGGTGTTGGCGAAAACGCG
>DATKAU010000128.1:0-4472 GCA_035514655.1 Anaerolineales bacterium | reverse complement strand
GGGCGATTAAATTGGCAGGTCAATGATCTGGGCTTGGATTCCATCGAAATCGGCGGCGCGCTTGGCGTGGCGGCGGAAGCGGGACTGATGCAGTGGGGGAGTGAAGAGGACGCGTTGAAATTGATCGACGAAATCCGCAATGGCACAGAGTTGGGACGTATACTTGGAAACGGCGCAGTGAGCACAGGCAAGGCGTATAATATCGAGCGCGTGCCTGCCGTGAAGGGACAAGCCATGTCTGGTTATGAGCCGCGCTCGATCAAAGGGACCGGCGTGACGTATGCCACAACTCCGCAGGGTGCGGATCACACCTGCGGTTTGACCATTCGGGCAAAGATCAATCATCTCGACCCGACCGCGCAAAAGGACGCCTCCTTGAACGCACAATTGAACATGGCAGGGTATGACACTCTTGGCGCGTGCATCTTCGCCGGCTTCGGGTATGCGGCGACCCCCGATTTTGTTATCAAACGCTTGTTACAAGCGCGCTACGGATGGGATGACCTGCCCGATAATGTTCTGCACGCATTGGGAAAAGAGACAATCAAAATGGAACGCGAGTTCAACCGCCGCGCAGGCTTCACAAAAGAGGACGATCGCCTGCCGAAATGGATGACCGAACAGCCGATCCCTGAAAACGGCGCAGTTTTCGATGTGAGCGAGGAAGTGCTGGATCATATTTTTGATGGGATAGAATAAAATGTTCGTCGGCGATCTCAGACCGCCGACGAACAGTATCTTGAGCCACCGACGAGATTCGAACTCGTGACCTGACGATTACGAATCGTCTGCTCTACCAGCTGAGCCACGGTGGCTTAAGTAGGACAAATTGCCAATTTGTCCTGCAGCGGCGGGGATTATAAAGTATTACAATGTTTCTAGCAAGTTTTCAACCATTCGCGTTGTCTGTGTCATGGAGATCCAATTCAAATGCTTCGCGTTGCGATGATTTCGTACCACACCTGTCCGCTGGCGACGCTCGGCGGCAAGGACACCGGCGGGATGAACGTCTACGTCCGCGAGTTGACGCGCCAGTTGGGTACGATGGGCATCCACGTGGATGTGTTCACGCGCTCACAGGACGATCACGTGCCGCACGTCCTGCACGAACTCGGCTACGGTAACCGCGTCGTCCATGTGCCCGCCGGACCGGAGCACCCGATCCCCAGGCAGGAACTGGCGAACTATATTCCCGATTTTGTGGAGGGGATCAGGACGTTTGCATGCGACAAGGGAATTCATTACGATGTCATTCACAGCCATTACTGGATGTCCGGCATAGCTGCCGCGTCTCTTTCGGACCTGTGGGCTGATGCCCCGATCGTGCACATGTTCCACACCCTCGGCGAGATGAAGAACCGTATCGCCCGATCGGACGCGGAACGCGAAGGTGTGTATCGGATCAATGGGGAGAAGCAGGTCCTCCGGCGCGCGGACCGGATCGTAGTTGCCACGCTGGCAGAGTTGACCCAGCTCCGCTTCCTCTACAAGGCGGACGATAAAAAAATGGTCATCATCCCTCCCGGCGTGGACGTGAGTCACTTTTACCCGATCCCGTCTGACGAGGCGAAGATGTATATCGGTTTGAAGCCTGACGACCGGATGATCCTATTCGTGGGTCGTATCGAGCCGCTTAAGGGCGTGGATACGTTGATCGAGGCAATGTCCTGTTTGCAGGTGAAGGAAGCGGATGGGAAGCCCGTGCACCTCGCGATTATCGGCGGCGACCCCTCGGCAAGCCCGGAGCAGATGAATGCCGAGATGGCGCGCCTGCAGAAGTTATGCACGGATCTCGGGCTCAATCAAACGGTGGTGTTTCTGGGTGTACGCGATCAGGATCGACTGCCGTATTACTATTCCGCAGCGAAAGTGGTGGTGATGCCCTCGCATTACGAGTCGTTTGGCATGGTGGCGCTCGAGGCGATGGCGTGCGGCACGCCGGTGATAGCCTCCGAAGTGGGCGGGCTTGCCTATCTCGTCCGCGACGGCGAGACCGGGTTCACCATTCCCGATCAGGAACCGGAGACGCTTTGCGAGAAAATTTCATGGCTATTGAACGACAGGGAATTGCACGCGACGATGAGCAAACGCGCCATGGAGTACGCGCAGGATTATGCGTGGGAGAAGATAGCGAAGCAGATTATGGGGGTGTACGAAGAGTTGTGGAAGAGATAATGACCGACAGCAAATCAATCATTTACTAATGGCGGCATTGATCATGATATGCAGCGCTCACATCTGATGATTTATCAGATGCTGAATGGCTTTTATTCATACGTCATTCCTTCATCTTCACATAAAAGATCTGCTGACCTTCCATATCCTTCGTCTTCATTTCGAAGCGGTCTTTCAAGTTGGCGATCATTTTCGAGAGTTGTTTGTGACCGTACGTGCGCGGGTCGAAGCCGGGGTCGAGTTGGTAGAGCGCGTTACCCATCCCGGCGAGCGGCGCCCAGCCATCCTGCCCGACCGCCATTTCGAATGCCTGGTTCAGCATCGGTACAGGGTCGGATTCTTCTTTCCCATCCTTCGATTTTGTTGACTTTTTGGTGTGCGCCTGTTTCTGCTGCACGGCTTTCTTTTCGGCTAGCAGGTTCTCCGTGTAGACGAACACATCACAGGCGTTGACGAACGCCTTGGGGGTCTTCTTTTCGCCGATACCCATCACGAAGACACCTTTTTCGCGAATCCGGGTGGCGAGTCGCGTGTAGTCGCTGTCGGAGGAGACGAGGCAGAAGCCATCCACCACACCGATGTGCAGGATATCCATCGCGTCGATGATCATCGCGCTGTCGGTGGCATTTTTTCCAATCGTGTAACGGAATTGCTGGATGGGCTGGAAGGCATGGAAGTTCAACGTGTCTTTCCACGAGTTCATGCTGTTCGTTGTCCAGTCGCCGTAGATGCGGCGAACGGTAACCTGCCCGTGCCGGCCTGCTTCGACGAGCATCTGCGGGAGCAGGGAGGATTGCGCGTTATCGCCGTCGATCAGGATGGCGATCTTGTTGCGGAGTGTGTTTAAATTTTCGGTTGCCATGATTTGATTAATCCTCTTGCGTTGGTTCTCCCGTGTGTCAGCCAAGGAGCCCACGGAGATCGCCGAGAATATCTCAATTCCTCTGAGATCTCTGTGGTGTATGGAAAATCGAGAGCAAAGTCATTATATTACGGTGTGGCGGGAACCGGGGTGTTGAGGCCGTCCGGGTTTGGCGCGAGAAAGCCGATGGTTGTACACGAACCGGAGCCTTCGCGGGGGAAGGTTCCCTGATCGCTGGTCACTTCCACCTGGACTGGAGTGTCCTGTTGAAAGGTTGTATCGACAGTTAGTTTGATCGTCACCTGGTATGCGATCGGCAGGTAGGACAATTCGGCAGTCTGGTCGGGGTGGACCTGCTGGCCCGGATCGAGCGCGATGAGCGTCACCTTCAGGTTGGTCAATTGGATGCCGCCGGTGTTCTTCAATACAACGTACGCATTCGTCACTTCACCCATGCCGTGGGAGAAATCGAAGCTGGTATTGCACCCGAGCACCCTGAGCGAAATCGCCGGCGCTCCGAAAGGGACTGAGGTGTTTGTGGGCGTTTCGCTGATCGGTGCCTGGCCTGTGAAACTGGGAGTGAACGTGGGGAACGCGGTCATGGTAACCGAGGCGGTCGGGGTGGCGATCACGGGTGTAACAGTCCCACCGATGATAACGGGGGTGCCTGTATAAAAGGACGGCGTCTGCGTAAACGGTAAAAAGGGAGTCGGGGGGTTGGGCTGGACAATCCACCCGTTGCAGGATGCAAGCAAGGTCGTCAAGAGCAGGATTGGGATGATCTTCTTCATGGTCTCTCCTCCGCCTCATTGTATCCCGCTTGGTTCGCGGAGCAAAGCCCTATTTTGGTAATTCGAAAGCTTCTTACTCTCGTCAACGCTTTGCGAAAATGCACTCCATGCTCGTTTATCAGCGTAACCTTTTAATGAGTTTGATGTCATGATGTGGGACGGAGAAACAACCCACTTAAAGGATCACAATGAATTCCAAACACGAAACAATCTCATTAAATGTCGATACCACCGTGGTGATTGAGAGTCTAATACCGGATTTGACTGCTGGCAAAAAGGATGCTAGGCCAACAGTATCGGTCATCATTCCCACCCTCAATGAGGCGAAAAATCTCCCGTTGGTGCTTCCCTACCTTCCGATGAACTGGATCGACGAAGTCATTCTTGTTGATGGGCGATCCACCGACAATACCGTTGAGGTGGCAAAACAACTGCTGCCATCCATTAAGGTTATGTTGGAAAAAAGGAAGGGCAAGGGTATTGCCATGAGAACCGGGTACGAGTCATCCTTTGGGGATATCCTGGTTGTTCTCGATGCAGATGGCTCGAATGATCCCCGGGAAATTCCCCGGTATGTGACTGCCTTATTGGAGGGAGCTGACTTTGTTAAAGGCAGTCGTTTCGCTCCCGGCGGGGGCACAACG
>DATKAU010000127.1:0-12185 GCA_035514655.1 Anaerolineales bacterium | reverse complement strand
ACACTGCAACAACAAACATAAATCGGCTCCTTTCTCCATATATCTGATTAAACCCCTTCCGGTTTGAAAAGATATATCCCCTATGAGTACTGAAATGAAATTGCATTGCACTCATACCGGGGCTGTTCCATAGACGATACTGATGGATTTTTGTTCCCGCTCCGTTGACAAAATTTTCCTTTGAGATAAAATTCAACCCGCACGTGAGCCGAAGTGGCGGAACTGGCAGACGCGCCACGTTCAGGGCGTGGTGAGAGCAATCTCTTGAGGGTTCAAATCCCTCCTTCGGCACTATTTCGACCGGAATAAGACCCGCAAAAAAGCGGGTTTTTCGTTTTCCGTCCGCCGTTGGCACTTCCACAAATCCCATTTCCATCTTCCCGATATGGGTGGGAGGGAAATGATGCCGGCAGCGCTTTCAGGGAGGGGTCGAGGGTGGTATAATAAGGGAAAATTAGGCAAAGACCCTTCATTAGTTAAGACGCGGAGTCACAGATTTGGTTCTTCGTGTCTTTTTAATGCCGATTCCCCCCACCGACGAGACAAAAATGGCAGAAGAGAACAACAATCTGGCAGGAAACATCGAACACGTTGACATCGACGCCCAGATGCGCTCGGCGTACCTCGACTACGCCATGAGCGTCATTGTGGCGCGCGCCCTCCCAGACGCCCGCGACGGGCTGAAACCCGTCCACCGGCGCATTTTGTACGCCATGCAGGAACTGGGCATCCGCTCGAATTCATCGTACAAAAAATCTGCTCGTATTGTGGGCGAGGTGCTGGGGAAGTTCCACCCGCACGGCGATTCCGCAGTCTACGAGACCATGGCGCGCATGGCGCAGGACTTTTCCATGCGGTACATGCTCGTGGACGGGCAGGGTAACTTTGGCTCGATTGACGGCGACGCCCCCGCGGCGATGCGCTATACCGAAGCCCGCCTGCAAAAACTGGCGGAGGAATTGCTCGCTGACCTGGACAAGGACACGGTGGATTTCGGTCCCAACTTCGACGACTCGCTCGAAGAGCCTCTTGTCCTGCCTGCGCGCGTCCCCAATATGCTCCTCAATGGCACATCCGGCATTGCGGTTGGAATGGCAACGAACATCCCTCCACACAACCTCGGTGAACTTGCCAGCGCCATCAATTATTTGATCGACAATTACGACAAGATGGACGACATTCCTGTCGAGGAGTTGAGGAAGTTTGTTCTGGGACCTGACTTCCCGACGGGCGGAATCATCGTTGGCCGCGAGGGGATCGAGTCCACGTATGGGACGGGTAAAGGGCGAATCATTGTCCGCGGCATGGCGCACATTGAGGAGGGCAAGGGCGGCAAGGCTGAAATCATCATCACAGAAATTCCTTATCAGGTCAATAAAACGACCCTGATCGAACGTATTGCGGAACTTGTGCGGGGGGACAAGATCGACCAGATTTCCGACCTGCGCGACGAATCCGATCAGCGTGGCATGAGCATCGTTATCGAACTGAAACGAGGAGCCCAGCCGAAGAAGGTGTTGAACCAGCTCTACAAATACACCACCCTGCAGACAACATTTGGCGCTCAAATGCTTGCTCTTGTGGATGGTGAGCCGCGCACCCTCCCGCTCAAGCGCGCCCTGCAGATCTTCATTGAACACCGCCAGGTGGTCATCGTCCGCCGCACGAATTTCGACCTGGCGAAAGCCCGCGCGCGCCAGCACATCCTCGACGGATACCTGATTGCGCTCAACAATCTCGATGCGGTCATCAAGACCATCCGCGAATCACAGGATGCGGACGAGGCCAAGACGAATCTCATAAAACGATTTAAGTTAAGCGACCTGCAAGCGCAGGCGATCCTCGATATGCAGTTGCGCCGCCTTGCCGCGCTCGAGCGCTGGAAGATTGAAGAGGAACACAAGCAGGTCCGTGAGCAGATTGGCCATCTCGAAGACCTGCTCGCACACCCCAAGAAAATCCTCGCGCTCATTCAGGATGATATGCGCGACCTCGCCGACAAATACGGTGACGATCGTCGCACACGCATCGCGGCGGACGCCAGCGAGGAACTCTCAGAAGCTGATCTGGTTCAGGATGAGGCGGTTCTCATCAGCCTCACCGAACGCGGCTACATCAAGCGCGTGGCAGCATCTGCTTTTCGTTCGCAAAGCCGCGGCGGCCGCGGTGTAAAGGGGCACGAGACCAAGGAGGAAGATGAAGTCGTCGCGCTCATCCCTGCGCGCAGTCTCGATACCATGTTGTTCTTCTCGGATCGCGGCAAGGTCTACAGCGAAAAGGTCTATCAGATCCCCGATGCAGACCGCACGGCGAAGGGCATCCCGCTCGTCAATGTGCTGGCGTTGAATGCGGATGAGCGCGTAACCGCCGCCATCGCTGTGTCGGATTTCTCCGCCCACGGATACTGCGTCCTGGCAACGGTGCGCGGCAGGACCAAGCGAGTGGTGATGGAGGAATTCGCCTCCGTCCGACCATCAGGCTTGATCGCGGTCAATCTGGAAGAAGGCGACCAATTGGGCTGGGCGCGTGTCACCAGCGGCAAGGACGATTTGATCTTTGTCACCGAGAATGGGCAGGCGCTTCGCTACAACGAGACCAGGATCCGTTCGATGGGTCGGCAAGCCGGTGGTGTGACCGCAATCAGGCTGAAGAAAGGCGACTCGGTTACCAGCATGGATGTCGTCGAAAAGGACGGCTCGCTCCTTGTGGTGACCAGTGGCGGCTTCGGCAAACAGACCCCGCTCAAGGAGTATTCTCCGAAGGGTCGTGCCACATTCGGCATTGCCACCGTCGACCATAAGGCGATCAAGGAGATCGGGAAGATCGTCTCCGCCCGGGTGGTGCAAAAGGACGATGATCTAACCATCATGACCGCCAATGGGCAGATCATTCGAATCAAGACCAGGACCATAAAGACTGCCGGGCGTGCCACGAAAGGCGTCCACCTGATCAAACCGCAGGATGGCGATTACGTGGCATCGGTGGCTCGCATTTCCGCCGAGGATATGAAAAAGGCGGGCGCGTCCATGCAGGACGATGAAAAGCCGGAACCGCAGCCTCAGTTAATGTAAATAAAAAGTCCAGCCGAGCGGCTGGACTTTTTGTTCGCATTCATTACCGGGGTTAGAACCCCATCTTTCCCAAAATAAGCATCGCGAGTGTGCCGATCACACAAACGGTGAAAAAGAGCATCAACGAGATCATAAACCGCTGGGGCGGGGTCATGCCGAGGAAGCGTGCACCAGACCGCCTGACCGACGCGCGAGCGGCTTTTGGTGTCCCTTCCTGCTTCAGGGCATTCAGATCATCTTCATAAAATGGGGATTCGGATGCAGATTCGCGCAGATTATCGAACATAATTTATGCCTTGCCAGGGAGTATATCATTGAAGGGCCGCAGGCGCACATCGCCAAATCGGACTGTCACGGATTTGCCATTGTCATCGCGCAGGCGCAGGCTTCCATCTGAAAGGATGCCTTCCAGCCTGCCGGAAACCGTCTGATCGCCGCCCATCTCCACCCTGACCTGCCTGCCGCGATAGGCGAGCGCGGCACCCCACTTGTTCATAAAGGCATCCGTACCAAGTTCGGGCCGAAGAGCAATGAATTGCTCAAGGATGTCCCTCAGGATGACCTCTCGATCAACCGGCCTGCCTAGCATGGTTTCAAGGCTGGTTCCGGGAAAGCGCAGGATGTCGGTATCGGGCACTGCGCGTTTAAGCACGTTGATCCCCATGCCGATGATGACAAATACCGCTTCCTCCTCCACCCAGGAGGCTTCGATCAATATCCCGGCAAGTTTTCTCTGATTTAAGAGCACATCGTTGGGCCATTTGATTTGCGGTTCAAGCCCGAGTTTTTGAACGGCTTCCGTGATGGACAATGATGCAAGGCCCACCAGCCGTGAAAGAAACGGCTGTTCCTCGAGTGTAGGGCGGAAGATCACGCTGAACGCCAGGGCAGTGCCCGGCGGGGTGAACCACGGCCGGTCGAATCTGCCGCGTCCCAAGGTCTGCTCGTCCGATATGACCACGGAGAGATCTGGCGTGCCCTGGTTTGCCCAGGTGAGGGCTTCATCGTTCGTCGACCCGACGGCATCGAAATACCTGATTTCGCCGAGAGAGAATGAGGAGAGAAGCTTATTCAAACTGTTCTGATCCATGTGTTCCTGTTATGGCAATACGAACCAGGGACTGATAAACCCGCCGCCCTGTCGCACTTCAAAGTGGAGATGCGCGCCTTGCGAATTGCCGGTGCTGCCCGACGCGCCAATCCATTGACCGGCGCTCACGCTCTGGCATGCCGGAACACCGATCACGCTCAAGTGCGCGTACACGGACGAGTATCCGTTGCCGTGATCGATTTGAATAACGTTGCCATAGCCGTAATTATAGCCTCCCTGCGCCATCGTCACCACACCGCTGTCCGCTGCATAGACGGGTGCACCCTCCCCTGCCGCAATGTCGATGCCGAGATGACCGCTCCAGTAATCGTTGCCTGAAAGAGACCGGCTGTCTGCGGGCCATACAAAACCGCCGCTTCCAACCGCGCCGCCCGGGCAGGCGCTCTGACTCGTTGAAGAGGTACCCGATGCGCCGGTCGCCACCGTGGGCACGAGCCATTGCACAAATTCGCGCTCGCCGCCCGGCACCATGATCCACGAGCCTGACTCGATTTTCGGGTCGGCAAGATCGATATCGTTGCCGGGGAAATTCAGGATATCCTCAACCGTTGTCTTAAGCTCACCTGCGACCGAGTCGAGGGTATCGTTTTCCTTCCATTGATAGTAAATGCCGTCGGTGGGAGGGATGGTCAGGACCTGGCCGGGTTTCAAGCTGTGCGGATCGTCCTGCAGTACATCGTAATTTGCCCACAACACGGTCTCGGCTTTGAGTTTGTATGACTCTGATATGGCGAAGATCGAATCGCCGCGTGTGACGCGGTATTCGGTGATTTCGTAGCGTGGTTTGTCGGCGGGGATGTTGGTTTTGAGCTGGATGTCGCGCTCGATGGATGCAACCGCAACGGGACCCCCGAGGGCTGGCATCTCCACCTCAGCCGGCTCCTCCTGCGGAGCCGATGTGGGCAGCGGGGCGAGCGCATGCACCGTGGAATTGGAATTCCGCCTTGCAAGCGCGCCGGCGATCAGCCCTGTGACGATCACAACCGTCACCAGCCAGCTGATGAGGTTGAATTTGTTTCTGCCGAGAAAAGAGGTCAGTCCAGCCATGGATTCCTAAACAGCCTAGTCTTCCCTGCCAAGACCTTCAAGGAATTCCTGATTGTTCCGCGCCCGATCCAGGCGGGTGACGATCGCCTCCGTCGCGACAGATTGGTCCATGCCTGCACCCTGCGGCTGGGGTGATGTCATTTGGATGTACATGCGCCGCATGAGCCAGACGCGTTGGAGAATATCGGGACCCAGCAGCAAATCCTCGCGCCGCGTGGAGGAACGTTCTATATCAACTGCCGGGAAGATGCGCCGTTCCTGTAATTTGCGGGAAAGGATCAATTCCATGTTACCGGTGCCTTTGAACTCCTCGTATACCACATCATCGAGGCGGGAACCGGTGTCCACGAGGCAGGTGGCGATGATGGTCAACGAGCCGCCTTCCTCGATGTTGCGCGCTGCGCCGAAGAACCGCTTGGGCGGATACAACGCGGACGGATCCATGCCGCCTGAGAGCGTACGGCCAGAGGGGTTCACAACCAGGTTGTATGCCCGCGCCAGACGGGTGATCGAGTCCATCAGAATCACGACATGACGGCCAATTTCCACCAAGCGTTTTGCCCGCTCCAAAGCCAGTTCCGCTGTGCGGACGTGGGATGTGACCGGCTCATCGAAGGTGGATGCGACAACCTCGGCGTCCACGGAACGGTCCATGTCGGTTACTTCTTCGGGGCGTTCGCCAATCAAGGCAACAATCAGGTGAACGTCGGGATATTTTGTTGAAATGGAATTTGCCAGTTGCTTTAGAATTGTCGTTTTTCCCGCCTTGGGAGGTGAAACAATCAGTCCGCGCTGTCCTCTGCCTATGGGTGCTATCAGGTTGATCAAGCGGGGGGCAAGGGTGTCGTGATCGGTTTCGAGATCAAACCTCTTGTCCGGAAAGATCGGGGTGAGGCTTTCGAAAACCGGCCGCTTCGATGCTTCGTCGGGATCCCAGCCGTTGATCGATTCGACCTTGAGCAGTCCGTAATGCCGCTCGCTCTCGCGCGGCGGGCGCACCTGCCCGATGACCAGGTCGCCGGAGCGCAAGTCGTGGCGTCTTAACTGTGCTTGCGAAACGTACACGTCCTGGTCGCTGATGCGATAATTGGTCGCCCGCAGGAAACCAATGCCCTCGCTCATGATCTCGAGGATGCCGCCTCGTAGTTCGATGCCCTCCTTCTGCGCCTCCGCCTCGCGGATCATCATGGCGAGCGTCTCTTTCTTCATCCGGTTCGAGTTGGGGATGTTGAGCGACTTAGCTATGGCGCGAAGCTTTGAAAGAGGTTCGTTCTCTAGTTCGAGTATTTTCATGTGTTCTTCTCTTGTTATGTTTGATGTACGGGTGAGTGCAAACCACCCCAGCGCGCCCTTGGACGGCGCAGACTGGGAAACTCCCTTAATTTGTAAGTGGGTGAGGATTTTCGGTCAAGTTAGTCTTGCGTGAAACCCGTGCAGGTTGAATCACTGTACAGTCGGATTTCACAATGTTGGGTCTGTAAAGTAACGGGGGATTTATTGATATTATAGCATGTTCCAAAGGCGGGTGCAAGCGGATCAGTTCTTTTCGAGCCGAACTTTCAAGTTTGTGAGCAGGGCGCGTTGCGCCCTGACCGCCTGCTCGAACATCATATTCTCGAGCATTTTTGCACCTTTTTCGTACTGAATTTTCTGGACTAAATGGGTCCTCTCCTCCTCATCCTTGATCGACAGGAATTCGAACAGATATGCCAGCACGATCCCGGGCCTTCGATACATGCGGATCTCCAGACTGACTCCAGGTTTGGTCAGGCTGATGACGGTGTACACCCGGGTTCTCAAAAGGGGTAGGCCCAACAGCCAATATGTTTCCACCATATAAAAGGGGCGGAGCAGGACCCCCTCGGAGTTTTTCTGCTCTTTGAGGATGTCAATCGTCGTCAGCAGGGGCTGGAGCCCGATCATGTTGATCGGTTCGGCAAGTTGATCGTACACTTCGCGCTTGGGACAATTGATGAACATATTGAGTTCGATGGAACGCATTACCCGATTTTACCTCTATTAATCCAATAATATCTGATTTTGTAACCGAATGAAACGGGAATACAACACGTAATTGGTTATCAATTCTGTATGCCTGCCGCGTTCGACGAACGAGCCACTGAAGAATTCAACCTAAGAATCTCATTTTAGGAACGGGAGGGAAGTAATCAATAATCCCGACCGGATTTATCCGGGCTTCTCTCTGCCCGGATGATATAATGTCCCGCAAATCAAACTTTGAGGTGTACATGATAGACCCTGTAATTTTTACCATCGAACTGTTTGGGCGCGAATTTTCCCTGCGCTGGTACGGCGTGATTGTGATGCTCGGTGTCATCGTCGGTTCGCTGATCGTCGAACGCGAGATAAAACGGCGGGGCGGAAACGGCGATCAGGTGTGGGACGTGCTCGTTTGGGTGTTGCCCATTGGAATCATCGGCGCACGTTTATGGTTCGTGATGAACGCCACACTTGGTGGCGACGATCGCTACATGAACGACCCGGCAGAGATCCTCCGCATCTGGAACGGCGGGTTGCACATCTTCGGCGGCTTCCTGTTAGGCGCAGCAACATTGCTCATTTACCTCCGGCAGTACAAACTGGACCCCTGGCTCTTCCTCGATTCGGCGGGACCCGCGATGTTGATCGGTCAGGGTCTAGGCCGGATCGCCAACTTCATCAACCAGGAATTGTACGGACCGCCAACAACACTTCCATGGGGGATCCCCATTTCAGCGGAGTACCGGCTTGCTAACGATTATGTTGATTATTCTGATTTAGTTAAATATCCTGTTGAGACAACCCGCTTCCACCCAACCTTTGCCTATGAGATGTTGTGGAATTTTGCCGCGGCAGGACTCTTGTTGTGGATTTCGCGCCGGTACAAAGATCAAATCAAACCCGGGACCATCTTTGCAGGGTGGCTTTTGCTGGCAGGCTTTGGGCGCGTGTGGATTGAATTCTTCCGCCCCGACCAGCCGAAAATCGCGGATCTGGGGATAAGTTATTCCGCCGTGGTTGCCGCGTTGATGGCTATCGTGGGTGCGGTTATGCTGATGGCGCGCTACAAGGCGATCAACCTATCATTTGCCGAGGACTGGGAGGAGGAGTACCAGATCGCGGATCTGAACCAGCCACAGGCGGACGTTGTTTCCCCAAAGATGGCATCCACCCGAAAAGCGCCTGCCGTGAAAAAAGCGGCACGGACGACAAAATCTAAAACCAAGACTCCTGCACGCAAAGCGGTAAAGCCCGCCACCCGCACTCGCAAAACCGGATAATTTCTTCAAAAACAAAACAGGTCGGGTAATATACCCGACCTGCTGCATTAATCGAAGGCGGACACTTTTGTCCTCGCGCCTGCCAGTTCATGTTCGCGCTCGTCGAAGTCAAAGCGCTCGAAGATATCGGCATAAATTTCTACGATTTGTTCGCGGGTAAAGCCCATCTCCTCATACGAGTAGGAGTGGTCACTGCGATGGGCGAGAGTCTCCTTGACGGCTTCGTCCACAATTTTTTCGAGCCCCGGTTTATCGGGGTATCCGAATTGTTCGTAGAAATTTCGGATGACGTGCTCGGGGCGCTGGATCAGATCGTCGTATTTCAGGATCAAGTAACGGGGGGAGGGATGCGAGTCCAGGTATCTCAGCGGGTGGCGGTACCAGTGTTGGGTCAAGTCTGTGATTTCGTCAAGGTAAAAGTATCCCTCACCCGGGTCGGTGAAGACTCGGCGCGAATAGTTAATCCATGACACGGTGGAGGGGAGCATGTCGAGCGGGTTGCGGGCAAGGTAGATGATGCGCGCGTCTGGGAAGAATTCGACAAGGGTTTCGATCTTGGCGCTGAAAGCAGGGGCTTTAGCCACGTAATATTTTTTTCCGGTCGCGTACAGGTGCCGCTGCAGCATCGATTTGTAGAATGCCATGATTTTGCGTTTGTGTTCTGGTGACAGCGCCTCGTCAAAATGCTGGTAGTTCGGGAACTCGTCCATGATGGGAAAGAGGAATGTGACCCAGAACGAATCCCAGGCGTGGAGCAGGATGTTCTCATCCTCCTCCGGCTGAAAGAAGGAGATGGGATGGATTTTTATCTTCCCCAATGTGCGGCGATCGAACGCGTAAAGAAGGCGGTGTAAATGTCCGCCCAATTTTTTGTCGAGCCGAGAAACGAACTGCGTGATCTTCTTTTGGATGATGGTGGGCGCGAGATAAATATCCCAGGTGGTCAGGCTGGTGAAGGTTTCGTCGCGCGAAAGTAACCGGTGGAGGAAGGTGGAGCCGGAGCGCAGGTTCCCGATGATAAAAAGGGGTTTCTCAACGGGTTGTGTTTTATGACCCGGATAGAAAATATCGTCCAACAAAAACAGGATCCGATAGAGCAGTGTGCCGGCAGGCCATACCGTGTAGAACAGAAGCAGGAAGGTGAGACGTTTTCGGGTGAGCCGGGCGGGTGTGTTTTTTGAGTCGAAGAACGAGCGGTAGAATGTGCGCCAGAACAGGCGGAGGTTGTAATGCATTTACGGGGAATCCTTGATGTGACATGGAAGAAGCCCGCGAAGGGCTTCTTCCTTTCTATTCTATCAGGGTTTGTGGATTTTGGAACAAGGGAGGAATAAACGGAAACGGAGTACCTTAACTTGCGATGGTGCTCGTACTGAGCGGAAGAAAATGTAGCCGCGAATTACACAGATTTCCGCGAACTCTTTGTGATTTCGGGAAATTCGTGGCAGGATTTGGTTTTTCCATCACTTCGGATTTAGCTTCTCCGGGATTAAATAGGTGCGGAAGCGATGTGCTTACCATTATTGGCGTGTCAATGCGGATGACGATGTTCTCCATTGCCAGTTCTGGAGCCCAGGAGCACCTGCCACTCACCCAGCCTGTTGCCGTGCAGGACAAAAGTAGTGGCGATGAACGAAGTGATGGGGACAGCGGCGATCAATCCCAATGATCCCACCAGCATGCGCACTATCTCCTCGGAGACGAACCCTGCATTCAGCAGCACCCCGTACCTTCCGCTGCCGAGTGTGAAGAGAAGCAGCAAGGGCAGGGACGCGCCTGTGTATGCCAGAACCAGTGTATTGACGGTGGCAGCTACATGATCCCGCCCGATGCGCATCGATCCCTCGAAGATCTGCCGGAAGGTCAATGACGGATTCGCATCGTGGATCTCAAACACCGCCGCTGATTGCGAACTCACCAAATCGTCCAGCACGCCAAGGGCGCCGATGAGCATGCCTCCCAGCAGCAACCCGCGCAGGTTGATTGTGACCTCGGAAAACTGGATGAGAAAAAGGGAACTCTCCTCACCTGATCCGGTCAGGCGTGTCAGCGATACAAAGAGAATTGAAAGAAGCCCTGTCAACAGCAGAGCCAGCACCACGCTCAGGACCGAGGCATGGGTTTTTATATTCCAGCCGTAAGTTAAATAAAGCGTCGTGCCGAGCATGATGGTGGATCCGATCAGGCTGACGCGCAGCGGATCCTCGCCCGACAGGATGTGGGGAACGATATAGCCGATAATCATCAGCATGGTGAACGCCAGCGCCAGCAGACTGCCGACACCCTTCCACCTTCCCAGTAGAATCGTGGCGAGGATAAATATCCCCAGGAGGATTAGGAGCGGTTTGGTGCGCACGTAATCCACGTAGTAGGCTGTCAGCACGCCATCGAGATCCATGCCCAGCTGGACGTACATCTCGTCTCCCGGCGAAAAGGCATAGTCATCGTTGCGTAATTGGCGCTTGCCGTAATCCACCTCGATCAGGATGCCTTGATACTTGCCTTCCAGCAATTCCACCAGCAGGACCTGATATGCTTGCGGATTTTCTCCAAGCTTGATCTGCCCTTCTTCAAGGATCTCGGTCACCCGCGCTCGAATGATTTGAGAACCATACGCGCTGCCGCTTTGCTCGAAAGAAGGAGGTTGAAGGAAATACGGAATCCCCCAAATGGCGAACATGATAAATGCCAAAAGAATCACGACCGCGGACACAAGAAACGGAAGCGGCGCTTTTTTCATGGGGTAGCTGGGGTTGCCGTTCCCGGCAAAAAATCGAGGGTGGGCACAGGCGGCGGGACGATTTCAAACCCGCTCTCATCGGTGAACGTGAAATATGTGATCTGACCCGGAAAGATTTCAACAAATAATTGCACATCTTTGTCTTTATAGTTGATCAGAACTTTGTAAACACCTGCCGGTAAATCGCTCAGCACCATATTCTCCTGATAAAACGGATCGACATTGACCGCGCCCTTGGCGTAGGTATTCACCCGGCGCAAGGGCACTTCGGATGGCAGCGGGCGCACCTCGACGGGAAACTGATTCAACAGATTGCCCTTTTCATCGGTGAAGCGCCCCACCAGCACACCCCAGCCTTGCGGCGGAGCCATCCACAATTCGGGATTGTACGTGTTGTAAAATGTGTTGCCTCCCAGCCTGATCTCAAAATGCAAATGCGGGCCCGTCGTCGCGCCGGTATCGCCCACGAGCCCGAGCACATCGCCGGTCTCGACGCGTTGCCCCTCCACCGTGGTGATCTCGCTCATGTGCGCATAAATCGTGAACAGCGACTGCCCTTTGTAGCCGAATTCATGCCGCAGGACCACTGCCTTGCCATACGGGTCTGACTCGTTGCCGGGCACTTCGGTGAACAACCCCCAGTCAGCAGAGACAACCGTACCGGATCCCACAGCGAGGATCGGTGTGCCTTCCGCGGCGTCGATATCGACGCCCGTGTGGACGATATTCGGGGCGAAGAAAACGCCGCCGTAACGGTATTCCGCGAGAGGCCAGTTGACGTTATCCGCAGCTATGGGACGGGCGAAGTAAAAATGATCGTAGGGCGAGACAGCCCACGGCACGGGATAAAGAGGCGGACGCCATCCCGAGACTGGTTCCGCGCCCGGGGTGGGGAGGACGAATCGGAACGGTTCGATCGTCGGGCGCGTTGGCGC
>DATKAU010000126.1:0-7770 GCA_035514655.1 Anaerolineales bacterium | reverse complement strand
TGGCGCAAAAATACGAAATTATAGACATGCTTATCTTGTGGACTCATTCTTCTCTTTTCTTTATCAAATAGACGGGCCTGCGTTTGACTTCCTGAAAGATATAACCGACATATACACCGATAAACCCGAGCAGGATCATGATGATGCCGCTGGCAATCAGCAGGACCGCCATGAGCGAACTCCAGCCGGGCACGACCTGCTCCGTACTATCCGTGAGCCACAAATTGAATACGTACGTCAACTGGACGAATGCCAGCACGAAGAATAGCAACCCCGAACTCAACCCGATGTAAAGCGGGATCATCGAAAAGGAAAAGATCGCGTCGGACGCCAGCCGGAACATTTTCCCCAGTGAATATTTGGATCGCCCCGCCACGCGCGGAGGCTGGTGATACGGCAGGATGACGCTCGGATATCCAATCCATGAGATCATGCCGCGCAGGAAGCGGTGGAATTCGGGCATGGCTTTGAGGGCGTCCACCGCCTGCCGGCTCATCGCACGGAAATCCGCCGCGCCGGCGACGATGTGCGTGCCGCTGATCGTGTTGAGAATCCAGTAGAAAGTACCGGAGGTCCACGTTTTGAAAAAGGAGGGCTTCGACTCGGCGACACGCTGTGCCTGCACGATATCGTATCCCTGCCGCACCAGATCGATCATCTGCGGGATCATCTCAGGCGGGTGCTGTCCATCGCCGTCCATCGAGATGACGATGTCGCCGGTGGAATGATCGATGCCCGCCGAGAGCGCTGCCTGGTGACCGAAGTTGCGGCTTAAGCGGAGGATCTCGACGCGCCGGTCGGAAGCCGCGATGGATCGGAGCGAAGCAACTGTCCCGTCATCCGAGCCATCGTCCACGTAGAGGAAGCGGAACTTATGTGGGATCTGATCCACCACCGCGCGGATCTGCGCGTGGATCTTTTCGATCACGCCCTCTTCATTGAACACAGGTATGACGAGATCGATATTCGACGTGCGTTTCTTGGGAGACATCGAAGTTTATTCTACCACGCCCGAAAATGACCCTCTTCAACCCTGGAGAGACTTCAAAATGACGTCGCAGACACGATCCGCCATCTCCATCGTGAAATGATCATCGTTGAACAGATTGATTACTTCATCTGCCAGCGTTTCGGCAACCGGTGCGCGCCCTTCAGACATGATGCCTGCCAGAGAGGCATAATGCGAGCTGGCAAACAAGCCGTTCTCGAAAATCGCTTTCAGGATGGCTGTTTTGTCCATCACGCGGACGTTGAACCGCCATGTTTGATATTGCGAGGACAGTTGAATCTCCTCCGGCAGCCGCGAGGAATATATTTCATTGAGTGCCCGACGACGCGCCAGCGATGATGTCGTCTCCCCTTCAACCTGATTTTTATAGGAAGACCAATCCGGGAGAGCACTAGTGGTTTGCAGCCAGGCTGAATCTCTATATTCGAATCTGGTTCGGTTTTGAACGGCGGACTTATACGCCTTTTCAAGGTCCTCATGAGATGCAAGGTCAAAATCAAGCTGCACAGGTTGGTAATCGATTTGATCGTCCATCATCGCATATCCGCCGGAATTCAATTCGACAACTTTGGCATACCCCGTGCTGTACAACATCACATCTGCAACGGATGATTGTTCGAACCCCGGCATGCACAAACAACGATCGTCCACGATAAACAGATCGGGATCGATGGATTTGGCAAAATTGAAAAATTCCCCCGGTGTGGACTCCTCCCCATACGTATGGGCATATAACAAGCCTCCATACCCACGCCTCCCGATCAACGCCCCGGCTTGATCCAGATCCATGTGAAGGGTCTCTGGCGAGATGTCCACAAACTCAAATGGGACGCGCGCCTTCATGAACGTGATCGGCACGATCGGACAGATGTTCGCGGGCATGAGCCAGGGTCTGGCATCGTTCCGGTTCACCAGCAAGTTGTAAAGAATGGCGGAAGCGCGCGGTGCCTGGACGATTTTCATGCGTGGCAGTAGGGGCGGCGCAAAGTGACCCGAAGGGATATGCGCCTCCCCTACTTGCGGACGATGATGGTGAAATCGTACAAGCCGTAATCGTGGAGCAATGCCACGTCGCGCGAAAAATTACGCTTGCAGAAATCGAAGTAGAAGAGCGGGTCGCCGTAGAACAGATCAGGCCGCTGTGCCATGCGATCCGGATCGGAATATTTGGTGAGCATATTAAAGGAGAAACCCTTCGAGCACAAGGCGTTTATGTGCGAGAGGTTGCGGACGACGAACCCCTGCCATGCCGCATAGGTCTCTTCAAGTTTGATGTTGAATATCGAGCCCGCCAGTAAATAGTCCGCCACTGGCACTTCTTCTTCCTTGCTCGTGAAATGAGCGTTGGGATGATCCCTGTGCGCTTCACGCCCTGCAAGAACCATTTTCTCGATCATGTCGATGCCGTAATATTCGAACTTCCAACCCCTGTCATCCAGGAAGTCGAACATCCCCCCGTAACCGGAACCATAATCGATGACCGAAAAAGGTTTCGAAGAATCGATGACCTTTACCAACTGCTCGAACCGGAGAGCCTGGGCTTCGGGACCGTTGTAATCCACGCCCTGCGGGGTCGCGCCGAACTGGTCAAGTTTCTCCGAGAAATATCGGCTCAATTTCTTTTGGGTTTCATCTATGCTCATGTTCCATCTCCGATTCCTGCTGAACAAAATACTCCGCCGCCCCATCGCCGGTCATGAACATCAAATCGAGGATCGACACAAATGGATCATAGGGCGGGTACAGCTGGGGATATTCCGGGTAGTTGTACCCCATGTATTCGAAGGTGATCCCCGCCGCGGTGAATTTTTCAGGCTCCATGTACGAACTCGCCGAAGGACCACAGATGTAATGCGTTGCGCCAACCTGTTTCAACACGTTGATCACGCGATCAGTTTTTTGCCCCTCCAGGTTCGAGAGTTCGGAGGAGCGCATGAAGCGCGTGGATGTGAATCCCAGTGCGCGCGCCAGCGTGATCGACGTCTCGATGGTGAAATCGGCGAGGAACTCATCGCGGCGCTGGTAGATCGATTCGAGCAGGGGCAGGTGTCCCTTGAAATGAGGCGCCTTCGAGTAGGAGATCGTCAGCGACTTGAGATGACTCTTCGCCCACGGTTTTGACCAGTCGATGCGCACATCCTTGATCGGCATACCCTGCATCACGCCCTTCGTGTGCACCGGTATGGTCAACCATTGCTTGCCCTGATGAGTCTTGATCTGGTTGCGGTTGCGCCAGCCGTGTTTGTCGTATTGGATGTCTTCGTAGAAAATAAACAGGTCGGCGCGGCGGATCTGATCAAAATAACCGCGCCACGGAATATACGAAGGCTGCAAAATGACAACGTTCATTTCCCCGCCGTTTCGTGAATGATATACGCCGGTCGGTCCATGCTCCGGTCGAAGATACGCGCAAGATATTCACCGAAGATGCCGAGTGCGAACAACTGCGCGCCGCTGAACAACGCAACAATGGATGCCAGGAATGGAAAACCGGGAATGCTTCCTTCCATAAAGGAAACGACCACCACATAGATAAACACTCCGAGCCCGAAGATCGTCATCATGAACCCGATCCAGCTTGCCAGCCGGAGAGGCGTGGTACTGTAACCGGTAAGGATTAAGACCGCCGCTTTCACCAGCGCGGAGTATCGGTAGTTCGAGCGTGCTTCGGGTTTTTCAATATCCACTTGCACCGACGTGAACTGAGTCGTCCCCCACGAGAGCAACACATCGATGATCAGCGTGGGACTTTGGAAGTTCACGAACGCCTTCCTCAATTCCGTGCGGAAGGCGCGAAACGCCGATATGTTTTTGACCGAAGGCACACCCATCACCCGCGACAGGATCCATTTGATATTAGCAGTCAGCAGATTGCGAAATACGCCCTGCGGCAATCGCTTCGGCGAGCCGTACACCACGTCGAATCCGTTTTCCATTTCAGCCAGAAGAACCGGGATCTCCTCCGGTGGATGCTGCAGGTCTTGATCCAGCGTAACGGCAATCTCATACTGTGCCTCGCGCACACCGCACAGCGTGGCATTATGCTGACCGTAATTGCGCATCAGGCAAATGCCTCTCACCCATTTGTATTTGCGCGATAGGTTTTGAATCACAGACCAACTATCGTCGGGGCTGCCGTCGTTGATCAGCAATATTTCGTATTTTTTTGCAATTTTCGGGAGCACGCGCGCCAATCGATCCACGAGGGGCTCGATCAGGGATTCACCGCGGTACACCGGCACGATCACTGAGATATTCATCGGGACGCTATTCTACCACCCGCTTCATCCTTCGTCTCCGTTCACATCGTCCCGATGAACTTTCGGGAGGACAACCCCATGCCTTTCCTCCAGAATGGACAGCGTGCGCGCCGCCTCGGCATTAATTCGCTCTCGATCCCAATCCAGCAGGTTACCCAGCACCACGGCGAGTTCTTTCACCGTTTCACGCGTAACGCGCCCGAGCATCGCCAGTTTGGTCCGCCGCAGAATGAAATCATCGAGATGGATGACCTTTTCGTGCTGCACGAGGTAGGCGATCTCGCGGAACGAATAATCGGGCAGGGATTTGATCAGAAAATCAGTGCCGCCGTTCATGGATGTGGCAACCGCCTCGGCGCGCGTGCCGTATCGCTCGAACAATAATCTCACGCGTTCGCGCGCCATCGCCGTCCACGCGGCGAGGCTTTCGATCTGCCGCTTCATCTCCTCCGCATCGCGAGGATAGCCGCGTCCGCCGCCAATGGGCATGGATCGCGTGTCGCGCTGGCGCTTCAATCCCAGGTGTTCCAATGCCTTATCAGTCACCTGCTCCGAAAAGGCGCGGAACGCCGTCCACTTGCCGCCGACAAGTGAATACACGGGGAAGGAGAGATTCGTCCAATCGCCGCCGAGCACCTCGATGGCGTGATCGCGCGTCACCGTGCTTACATTCTTGGCGTTGGAGCGCGGGAGCGGGCGGACGCCCGAGAAGCGGAAGACGATCTGATCGCGTGACAGGTTCAGGCTGGGGAAGATGCGGCGCGCCAATCCTAAAAAATACTCGACCTCCTCGTCGGTGCAGCGCGCCTCCTCCGGATCGTCGATCGGGATGTCTGAAGTGCCGATTAACACGCGATCGTACAAGGGAAAGATCAGCACGATGCGCCCGTCATTGTTCTCGAAGAAAAATTCGTGATCGCCGATCGCCGCACGCAGTTCAGGATGATCCAGTACGAGGTGCGATCCCTTTGTGCCGCCGATGAACCGTGTGGACAAACCCAGCTTTTTATTGGCAGAATCGATCCACGGACCCGCCGCGTTGATAACAAGTTTCGGGCGCACGTCGTACGCTTCGTCGGTAAGTTCGTCGCGCAGGATGAGCGTATCTTCGGTTCCACCGACCATGCTCACGTAATTGAGCGCGCGCGCGTCCGGGTTTTCGGCTTCGGCGTCGAGCAGGAGTTCCATTGCCAGCCTCTCGGGGTTGAGGATCGCCCCATCGTAATACTCCGCCGTGTTGACAATGTCGGGATTGAGAAAATTCCACTTCGCCAGCGATTTTGCCCGCGAATTGAATATGTGGCGCGGGACGGTTTTCTGCCCGCCGGTATAGGCATCGTACAGAATCAAACCGATTTTGATCACCAACGACCCGCGCTCGGCGGGTTTATCCTGCAATCCGAAAAACTTGAGCGGCGCATTCAACAAGCCGGAGAGCCGCTTGAAAATAGGAATGGCCGTCGGGAGCGGCTTGACCAGGTGCGGCGCGTTTTGCAGCATGCGGTTGCGTTCCTGTACCGCTTCGCGCACCAGCCGGAACTCCCCGTTTTCGAGGTAGCGGATGCCGCCGTGCGCCATGTGCGATGAGGCAGCTGAAGCGCCGGAACAAAAATCCCCGCGATCGACAAGTAACACATCCACGCCGTTGATCGCCAGATCGCGAAACGTGCCGATGCCGTTAATCCCGCCTCCTATGATCAGCACGGAGACGTCTGGTTTTGCCTTGAGGGAGGATAATACTTCGCTGCGATTCATTCAACCCAATCAAATGTGCGCGTGACTGCCTTCTTCCAACCCGAGTATAACTTCTTTCGTTGCTTCGCGTCCATCGCCGGTTTCCACTCCCGATCGCGTCCCCAGTTGTTTTCCAGCTCGTCGAAATCCTTCCAGAATCCGACGGCAAGCCCCGCCGCGTATGCCGCGCCTAGTGACGTGGTCTCTGCCACCTTCGGTCTTACAACCGGCACGTTTAACATATCAGCCTGGAACTGCATGAGCAGTTCGTTGAACACCATGCCGCCGTCCACTTTGAGCGCGGTCAACTTCACGCCAGAATCCTTTTCCATCGCATCGAGCACTTCGCGCGTCTGGTACGCTGTGGCTTCGAGGGCAGCGCGGGCAATATGCCCTTTGTTCACGTAGCGCGTCATCCCGACGATCGCGCCGCGCGCGTCTGACTTCCAATACGGCGCATACAAGCCCGAAAACGCGGGGACGAAATAGATACCACCGTTGTCCTCAACCGACTTCGCCAGCGTCTCCACCTCCGCCGATGACTGGATCAGCCCTAAATTATCCCTCAGCCACTGGACGAGCGCGCCCGCGATCGCGATCGATCCTTCGAGGGCATAGACGGCTTTCCGATCGCCGATCTTGTACCCCAGCGTGGTAAGCAGACCTGCCTTGCTTTGCACAGGTTTCTCACCTGTGTTCATCAACATGAAACAGCCCGTGCCGTACGTGTTCTTCGCCTCGCCGGGTTTGAAACACGCCTGCCCGAACAATGCGGCTTGTTGATCGCCGAGGTCACCGGAGACAGGTACACCTTGTAGATGCGAGGTCCTCCCGCCCTGATCCGGGCGGGATAACCCCGCCCCGACATTTCCATACACCTCCGAAGAGGATTGGATCTCCGGCAACATCACACGCGGGATGCCCATCACCTTCAGGATTTCCTCATCCCAATCCAGAGTTTTGAGGCTCATCAACATCGTGCGTGAGGCATTAGTTACATCGGTAACGTGCGCACCGGTTAAATTCCATATCAGCCAGGTGTCGATGTTCCCGAAAAGCAAATCGCCTTTTTTAGCTTTGGCGCGCGCGCCTTCGATATTATCGAGAATCCATTTTATTTTCGGACCAGAGAAATACGTTGCAAGAGGCAATCCGGTCTTTCGCCGAAAACGATTTTGTCCACCTGATTTGGCGAGCTTCGCACAAATTGAATCTGTTCTCGTATCCTGCCAGACGATGGCATTGTAGACCGGCTTGCCAGTGTGCCTGTCCCAGACGACGGTTGTCTCGCGCTGGTTGGTAATCCCAATGGCGGTAATGTTTTCGGACTGAAGTCCGCGTTCCCGCATAGCGCCAATCATCACTTCAGGCGTATTTTCCCAAATCTCCATCGGGTCGTGCTCCACCCAGCCGGGTTTGGGATAGATCTGTCTGTGTTCCTTTTGATCGACAGCAACCGCGTTTCCCTCGTGATCGAAAACGATGAAGCGGGTGCTGGTCGTGCCCTGATCGATGGCGGCGACGTATTTCGGCATAGTGTGCTTTCCTGAAATTTTCTCCATTGTATAACAAAACTCAGCTGGAATTTCAGGAGATTCGACGACTCAAGCAGTGACATCTGTCATATTCATTATTTTGAATGTGTCATTACAATACATTCAGGTTTATGAATATGAAAAAACAATCCATCTCGCAAATTTCCGAACAGATCGCCGCGCCGCTCACCGCCATTGCCTCACCGCAACGCATCGCCATATTACTTTTGAT
>DATKAU010000125.1:0-11781 GCA_035514655.1 Anaerolineales bacterium | reverse complement strand
TCGTCTTCAGGTGAATAATCGTTGGTCGAGTAGGCGGCGGGGTCTCGATACGGACTTCGTCTTACTCGACCATTGCCGCCGTATCGAGACTAACTATGCCAAAGCAAAAGTTCTACGTCGTCTGGAAAGGCCGCAAGACGGGTATCTTCACCTCATGGGCGGAATGTGAAAAGCAGGTGAAGGGATTCATCGGCGCGGAATACAAGGCATTTGGCACGCGCAAAGAAGCCGAGTCAGCCTTCCAATCAAAGTATGAAGCGTTCAAGGGCAAGCCGTCCTCGCTTGGAAAGTGGAGGGAAGCGGATGAGCCTCCTATCCTTCCATCCATATGCGTTGACGCGGCATGCAAGGGCTCACCCGGCAAAATGGAATATCGCGGCGTGAATACGGAATCAGGCAGTGAGCTCTTCTGCGCCGGTCCTTACCCTGACGGCACGAACAACGTGGGCGAATTTCTTGCCATCGTCCACGCCCTCACGTGGTTGGTAAAGCACAACAAGAAAATGCCGGTGTACTCTGATTCGGAAAACGCAATTGCCTGGGTGAACACAGGCGTGTGCAAGACAAAATTAAAACACACGGGAAAAAACGCACTGATCTTTGCCATGATCCGCAGTGCGGAGAACTGGCTCGCTGAAAACGAACTGGACGATGACGCTGTGTTGAAATGGGACACAGGCGAATGGGGCGAAAACCCGGCGGATTATGGACGGAAGTAAACATGAAAACAGCATTGCTCGTCATCGACATCCAAAACGATTATTTCCCCGGTGGGAGGAATCCGCTGGCGAATCCGCTCGAAGCGGCGAAGAAGGCGTATGAATTGCTTCAATGCTTTCGCGAACACGGCGGTCATCACGTACACATTCAGCACATTTCCCTGAAGCCTGATGCCGCGTTCTTCGTCAAAGGTGACCGCGGATCAGACATTCACGATTCGGTGGCGCATTTCGAGGGCGAGCCCATCGTTTACAATCACTTTCCCAACTCGTTCCGCGAGACAAAACTGCTGGAGATCTTGCAGGAATGGGAAATCGAGCGTGTGGTCATTGCCGGCATGATGACTCACATGTGTGTGGATGCCACCGCCCGCGCCGCGGCAGACTTTGGTTTTCAGGTGATGATTGCAGAAGATGCCTGCGCGACGCGCGATCTGGTGTATGGTGAAACAACCATCCCCGCTGAGTTGGTACACAAGTCTTTTCTCGCCGCGTTGAAACCGTACGGCAGGGTGATGAAAGCCGAGGAGATTATCGCCCACCTCGCGGCGGAAAAAGCCAGAGAACAGCCTTCGCAGCAGCGGGGTCAGTTTCCGGAGGAGGGAGAAGCGGAAGCTTGATCGTGATCGGGAAGTTCGTCTTCCAGATTTCGCACATGGGGGAAGAATAGATATGTGATCAACGCAGCGAGCATGTAGAGGATCCCTGTCAGGACGAATTGCAGCGCCATCCCTGAACCGGGTCCGTTCCCCACCAGCCAGCCGAACATATCTGCCAGCTTCGATTGTGCCTGCATGGCAGGTTCCGTCACGTAGTCCGCGAGCAGGCCCGCGAGGATGGGCGTGATCGGGCCGACAGACCAGGCGATCATACGCCGGGCGGAAAACACGCGTCCCTGAATATCTGGAGCGACCTTCGATTGCCAGATTGCCTGGCTCGCTCCGTTTGTAAAGATGGGGAAGATTCCACCGATCATAGCGCCAACAATCCAGACTGGGAGATTGCGACCCAGACCAAAAACGACGAGCAGGAACAATCCGGTGAGTGCTTCACCCAGGAAAATGCTGTTCATCCGCCGTTTGAATCCTCCCCACAAACCAATGAGCAGCCCTCCGATGACCGCGCCGATTGCGTTGGCAGACGTGACCACGCCGAGGGTTGTGCTGTTCTGATTTGTGCGTTCCAGGATGAAGGGCGAGAACAACGGACCTGATAGACCTATGATAAAGTTCAGCACGATGAAAAAGATGAGTAAGCCCAGCAGCCCCCGCCTGGCAAAGATATAACGAAATCCATACGCGGCTTCCTTCAGGATGCCTCCCTGCACTTTTTGACCTTCTTCAGTGCGGATGGGTTGAGGTATGTGGACGGCGATAAGTACCAGGATGGCAATTATGAACGTGACCACATCGATGGACAGGATCCCTGTCAATGCAATGATCGGAAGGAGGAGCCCTGCCGAGATGGGAGCCAACACAGCGGGACCAGATTCCACCAGCGACATCATGCCGTTGGCGCGGCTGTAGTTTTCCCTGGGCACCATGGTGCTGATCGCAGCGGAATAGGCAGGCCATTGAAACGAAGCGCCCAGGCCATTGATGGCTGATGCGATATACAAATGCCAGATCTCAAGACCGCCCAACAGGGTCAATGTCAATACGCCAGCCGTGGCGAGCACAGCCGCCAGATCGCTGACCATCATCATCATTTTACGGTTGTGACGGTCCACCATCACGCCTGCGATAGGGGAGAGCAGGAATAAGGGGACGATAAATGCCGTATTGATGATGCCCAATGAAGTGGCACTGCCGGTTTTTTCGTATGCCCAGATGGTGAGGGCAAATTGAGTCATGGCGGATGCGAGCACGGAGATGAGTTGCCCCGCCCAAACCATGGTGAAGCCCGCCATCCCCGAAAGCTTGTTGTTGGATGTGGTCATGGAATCGGATTATAACGTCACGTGCTATAATCTTTTCCATGCAAACGGCATTGGACCCCGAAAAACAAAAACGGGCTAAACAATACGCGCGCATCCGCCGCCGCTTGTGGCTGTTGGACACAATTTTCAGCGCAGTCTATTT
Organism: Anaerolineales bacterium; assembly: GCA_035514655.1. Taxonomy (GTDB): domain Bacteria; phylum Chloroflexota; class Anaerolineae; order Anaerolineales; family Villigracilaceae; genus Defluviilinea. The sequence continues at coordinate 8,981 of DATKAU010000125.1, read as the reverse complement.
CGTTGCATGGATCGTCTTAGGCTGGTCCATCACACTGCGCGCTTGGCTGACGGAAACCTGGTCGCTTTTCACGAACCCGTGGCTCCTCGTCCCTGGCTTCGTCGCGGTCTTCGGCGGGATATTTTTCCTCATTAACCTCCCCCTTGGATATTACAGCGGATTCATCCTTCCGCATCGATTCGGCCAATCGAACCAGACCCTCAAAGGCTGGATTACGGATCAGATCAAAGGACTCGCGATCGGGCTGCCCCTCGGCTTGATCCTGATCGAACTGCTATATCTTGCCTTGCGCGTCACCGGCGATCTCTGGTGGCTGTGGGCCGCGGGCGGACTGCTTGTCTTCAACATCCTCCTGATTAACCTCGCGCCGATTCTCATCATGCCGTTATTCAATAAATACGTTCCGCTCGGCGAAGAACACAAGGATCTGGCAGATCGCCTGCTCAAACTTGCCGAACGTGCGAATACCAAAGTCCGCGGCGTGTTCAAGTTTGACATGTCGAAGCGTACCAAATCAGCCAACGCCGCGTTGACAGGCATCGGCAACACGCGCCGGATCATTCTGGGCGATACGTTAATCGACGAATTTTCACCGGACGAAATAGAAACCGTCCTGGCGCATGAACTCGGTCATCACGTGCACCGCGATATCATGATGCTGGTTGCATTTGGGATGGTGAGCACGGCTGTCAGCCTGTACCTGGCATCGCTGGGCTTGAATTGGGCAATCGGCACATTTGGCTTTACATCGCCCGCGGATGTGGCTGCCCTGCCTGCGTTGGGGTTGATCGTGGGCATCTATGATTTTCTTACCATGCCGATTAACAACGCTGTCTCGCGCTGGAGGGAGAACATGGCTGACGATTACGCCTTGCAGTCCACGGGGAAGAATGATGCGTTTGCATCCGCTTTTACGCGACTGGCGAACCAAAATCTCGGGGAGATTGACCCCGAAAAATGGGTGGTGTTCATGTTCTACTCCCACCCGCCGCTGGGCGAACGGATTGCGAAAGCACAAGCTTGGAAGTGATAAAACATCGGAAGTCCACCAGGCTTCCGATGTTTTTTGAGGGTGAGCGATCATGAAGGATAAAGTTGTCTTGATCACAGGCGCAACCTCGGGGATCGGTCTTCCTGCTGCCCTGGATCTTTCGAGGATGGGCGCATGCGTGATCGTCCACGGTCGGAATCAAGAGCGATGCAAAGCAGCGCTGGATCGCATCCGGGCGAAGGGCGGCTATGAAAATATTGAATATGCAACAGCAGATCTTTCGGTGCAGTCTGACGTCAGGGATTTGGCGCGGCAGGTGATCTCGCGCCACAACCGGCTGGATGTATTGATAAACAACGCTGGCGCGGTGTACCTGATGCGCAGACTCAGCGCCGACGGGATTGAGATGACTTTGGCAACGAATCATCTCGCCTCATTCCTGTTGACCCGCCTTCTGCTCCCCTTATTGGAAGCCAGCCCTTCTGCACGGATTGTCAACGTGGCTTCGCACGCGCATTATGGGAACCCCGTGGATCTTTCCAATGTGGAAATGAAGCGCGGCTACCTCCCATTGACCGCGTACAACCGGAGTAAATTTGCCAATGTCTTATTTACCTATGCCCTGGCGCGCAGGCTCGATGGGACGAAGATCACGGCGAACGCAATGCATCCGGGGTTCGTCGCGACAGGAATGGGAGGCAATAACGGGTTTCTGATCCGTCCGTTCGCCAGGCTTGTCATGTCGATGGGGATCACTCCTGAAGATGGCGCGCGGACGGTTGTATATCTGGCATCCTCGCCAGAGGTGGAAGGGATAAGCGGCAGGTATTTTTATTTGCAAAAATCCATACATTCCGATAGACGGACATATGACGTCGAATCTCAGGAGAAATTATGGGAGCTTAGTGAGGAAAAGACGAGAGTAGATCAATCCGTTTTGACTTGACATTCGAAATTTCATACCCCCGATGCTTTTCGCTTTGAATCGATCGCCTTCCACTGTCTGATCCCCAGCCAGAGACCGATTCCAAGAATAACGATGCCAAGGGTCAGGCCGCTGATGTTGCTCAGCACATTGCTCACCGCCTCCCACTGTGTGCCGAAGAGGTAACCCAGCCCGCCATATCCGAAGATCCAAATTGCTTCACCGAGCAGGTCAAAGATAAAGAAGCGCCTGAATTGAAAGCCGCTTGTGCCTGCGATCAGATTGACAGGCACGGCAATGCCGGTAATAAGGAAGCGTGTCAGGAAAATAGACAGACCACCCCATCGATTGAAGGATAATTCCGCTCTAATCCAATTCTCCGATTGTTGGAACTGGCGGAGGACAGGCTCGCGTGCATAGTGCCCCATGGCGTAACTCAGACAATCGCCAAGCACGACTGAAGTGAGCGCAATCAGCCCCGTGGTGTGCCAGGTGAGGAACCCCTGTTTGCAGAATGCCCCGGCTGCGATGACAATCAGTGTGCCGGGGAAGGGGATGCCCAACGCCCCAATGAATACAATGACACCGAGAATGGGTGCGCCGTAATTGATGATTTGCGTCAGCAGAAAATCAGACATGCCGCCTTCTGCCTAGGGTGTCGTGGGAAGCGGCAAGCGCGGCTTGGGAGTTTCCCCCGTCGGAATAGATTGTCTTGCCTGAATTGCAATTCTAACAACCTCGAGGATAATTCCGGGGGATTTAGGAGAAAATTCCTCATTCAATTGTGCGAGACTCTTTTCTTCGTTGCCGCGTGGAGGAATCCCCAACGCCTCGAATAAAAACCCCGGCGATACGCCATATGTTTTCGCGATATAAGGAACCGTCATCCAATCACGGATCAAGTCCACATCTGTTTCGATTGCCTGATCAGGTTTCACGGCGATGGGAGGCCCAGGCGGCTGCCCGCGGAATTTGCTGAACGCGAGCAGAGACCGATAACCAAAAAAGCCTGCAAACAGGATGCCAAGAACAATCAAGCCGATGATTAGTGCTCGTTTCCGGGTCCGTGTCATTATTCCTGCCACTCCAGTTCGAAATCGCCGATGGCTACCGTATCGCCATCCTGCACGCCCGCTTTGCGCAGGGCTTCGTTCAAGCCCAAGGTGTCCATGATTTTTTGGAACCGCCGCAGCGACCCGTCGTGTTCCCAATAGGTCATTTTTGCCGCGCGTTCGATGGCTGAGCCTGTGATGCGCCACATACGGGCACCCTCCATAGTAATTTTGTACTCGCGCGGATCTTCCTTCGGTTTGTAGATGGGCATTGGTGCTTCGAACGATTCGAGCGGAGGAGTCTCCTGCAGGGTCTGAAATGCCCGCACGAGCAACTCGCGCGTGTTCGTGCGCGCCAGCGCGGAGATGGTCATCAACTCCACATCGCGTTTTTTGAACTTCTTTTGTATGTCCGAGAGTTTCGCCTGGACATCGGGTTGGTCGATTTTATTCAAGACCGTGATCTGAGGCTTCTTCGCAAGGTTTGGGTCAAACAGCGACAATTCCGTGTTGATCTGGCTGTAATCGGCGACGGGATCTTCGGACAAGCCATCCAACAGATGAATCAGCACGCGTGTCCGCTGGATGTGACGCAGGAAGTCATGTCCCAGCCCCGCGCCGTGACTCGCTCCTTCGATCAAGCCGGGGATGTCGGCAAGCACCACGCTGGTATTCACGTCAATCTCTGCAACACCGAGATTGGGTTCGAGTGTGGTGAACGGATAGGGCGCGATCTTCGGTTTTGCGTTCGTCAACACGGAGAGAAGCGTGGATTTGCCCGCGTTTGGCACGCCGATCAAGCCGATATCGGCGATCAACTTCAATTCGAGCCGGAGGCGTCTCTCCTCGTGTGGCGCGCCCCTCTCGGCGGTTCGCGGCGCCTGGTTGCGCGAGGTCGCAAAATGCTGGTTTCCGCGTCCGCCGCGCCCGCCCTTGCACATGATCAATCGTTGATCGGGCTCGGTTAGGTCGCCGAGGATGGCGTTCGTCTCCGCGTCGAAGATAACCGTGCCGGGAGGGACGGGGATCACGAGATCCTTCCCCGCGCGCCCGGACATCTGCGAAGGTCCGCCTTTGAATCCATCCTCCGCCTTGAATTTCTGATTCTGCCGAAACGACGAAAGAGTGTTGAGGGTTTGTTTCACTTCAAAAATAACGTCGCCGCCCCTGCCGCCGTCGCCGCCATCGGGACCCCCGCGCGGGATGAATTTTTCGCGGCGAAAATGCACCATGCCGTCGCCGCCCTTTCCGGAGCGGACGTGAATTTCAACTTGATCTGTAAACATGTATACATTATAAACTCACCTTGCGCGTGTTTTCACCCGAATGCAAGGCAGGGCAGCCACGCGGGATCGAATTGGAAGGTTTTGGATAAGTATGATATGAGCAGTATACTTTTGGGGGAAATCAATGCAAACAGGGATCATCCATTTTGTAGTATGATTCTGCGTACACGATTGCGTTTACCTGAATAATGAGAGTTGTTCCCGACTGGAGCAGACGTACATGAAAAATGAAAAGGCGGACGATGCCTTCATTTCGCCCGAGCAGGGCGTATACCTTGTGGTTAACCGGCAGATTATTCCGCTGGTGAAGAAGGTGACGCGGCTCGGCAGGCAACTGGAAAACGACGTTGTTTTTCACGAGGAATTTCTCTCCCGTTTCCATGCGGAGATCCATTACGAGGACGGGAAGTTTATCCTGCACGATCTGGATTCCACCTCGGGAACCTTTGTAAACAGCAGAAAGATCGACCGATGTGTTTTGAATTCGGGGGATCTGATCTCGCTTGCCAATCTGCAAATCATGTTCGTGAACAACAACCCGATCCTTGCCGGCAAATCACGGGGGATGACGCAAAGCCTGGACAAGAAGAAAACCTCCAACTCCTCCACCTGACATGGAAAACGACAAAAGGACCATACTCGTCATTGACGATGATCCTTCGATCCTCCTGGGGCTGTCTGCCACAATTCGCCGCCATGGGTATCAGGTTGTCACAGCCACAAACGGGACCGAGGGACTCGAAAAAGCCCGCGAGGTGGTGCCGGACCTGATCCTCTCGGATGTTATGATGCCGCCGCCGGACGGATTCGAGATGCGCCGGAGGCTGAGCGCGGATCCCGTCCTGGGATCGATCCCCTTTATCTTCCTGACCGCGCGTTCAGGCGTTGAGGATCGCGTCAGTGGAATCCGCGATGGGGCGGATGATTACATCGTCAAACCCTTTGTCACGGAGGAATTGATGGCGCGCATCGAAGCGGTATTCCGCCGGGTGCAGCATGAACAGGAACGCGGCCGGGAGGAGATGAGGCGCATCGCGGTGCAGGACATGGAAAAACTGCGCAACGAAATCCTGCAAAATTATCATCACGAACTTCGCACACCGCTTGCCAATATCGTCATGCCTCTCGAGCTGGCAGCAGGCAACAAATTCAGCGATCCTGAAGAACAGGGAAGGTTCCTCCACGGCGCCCTCTCCAATGTGGACAGGCTGGAATCATTGATCAGTGATTTGATCCTGCTTTCGAACCTCGATCACGGCAATCTAAATACCATCCGGCAGCACATTGATATCGACAATCACATCCTCGCCCGCGTGAGAAAGAGGCTTGAAAGATATGCCTCGAAACGGCTGGAATTCGTCCCAGTCATTTCATCCGGAGGTACGATCACTGCCCCGCGGCAGGAGATCACTCAGGCTTTGATTCATTTGCTGGATAATGCGTTCAAATTCAGCCCGGAAGGGGGCAGGGTGGAATTTCACATCCAGCCCGGGCTGAACGGAGGCGCAACCTTTCTTGTAAAAGACAACGGCATCGGAATCCCTCCGGAATTTCGAGAGAGGGTCTTTGAGCGTTATTTTCAGGAGAGCAGCGGAGACAGCCGGGAACATGAGGGTATGGGTGTCGGTTTGTTCATAGCCCGATCGGTATTCAACGCCCTGGGCGGGAGCGTCACCCTGCGCGATGGGCGGGTTGGGTGTGTCGTGCAGGCGATCCTGCCGGACCACAGCCCGGATGATGTCGTTTATGGATGAAAAAACCATTCCTCTGAAACGATATATGGAGGGGCGGAGCCGCCTGCCTGATAAGCCGACTCACCAGTGGGGTGATAACGTCCATTACCGCGCTTTGTTCGAGCAGATGAGAGAATCCGTTTTTATCATCGGGATGGATTTCCGGTACCTTGCCGCCAACCAGCAGGCGCTGGATCTTCTTGGTTATACCGAGGCTGAGTTGATCGGGATATCGGTTGGCGATGTGATGTCGCTGGATGAGTCGCTGGCACGGGATTCGGCTGGCGACGATCATCCGAAATTGTTTGAACGGGCACTGAAGCGTAAGGATGGCACCTCCCTGACCGTGGAAATCAGCACAACCATCGTGAACGATGAGCAGGGCGCACCTGCCTATATCCAGAGCATCGTGCGGGATATTTCCGAAAGGAAGCAGGCGGAAGAGGTATTAAGAAGACATGCCTTGATCCTTTCCGTCATCAGCGATGCAACCGCCCGTCTGATGCGGACCTCGAACATCGAGGACAAGATCCCCGAAGTGTTAAAATCGCTCGGGCAGGCAATTGATGTATCCTGCTGTGCGGTGTTCGAAATCAATACCTTCAGCGCGGAGCCGCGGATTAACATCCAGTACCAATGGAATAAGGTCTCCTCGCCGGCATCCGGGATTTCGTCGTTGATTCGCCCCATCCTTGCGGAACTGATCGATATGCAGGCTGGTCTTTTTTCCTCCGGGGATCGCGAAGATGAAAACGGCGTATCCTTCCTGTCGTATGCTATCCTGCCTCTGCAGGAATCCACAGGATCGAGGGTCTTTCTTGGATTGTTTGATTTTGAGAAGACGGTATCCTGGTCTTCGAGCGATCGGGATGCCATTCAAACGGCGGCCACCCTCATTGACGCAGCCTTGCAGCGAAACTGGTACGAGGAGACGATCCGATTAAGTGAAGCGCGCAACCGCACGATGATTGATGCCTTCCCCGATCTGCTGATCCGGATCGATCTTCAGGGGATTATCCTCGATTACAGCACAAATCCGGATCATCCCTTGTATATTCACCGGGATGTGATCGCGGGAAAAAAATTTTCCGAAACCTGGCCTCCTGAAGTCGTGGAGAACATCCTCGGGTCCGAGAATGTACAAGGTTTTGTGGCGCCCCGTCGAGTCGAGGGCATTCGCCTGCCTTACAGCAGCAGCACGTACGAATCGCGGCTGCACCCCATTGGACCGGGCGAGGCGTTGATCGTCATCCGCGACATCACCGAGCAAGCCAGGCTTGATGAAATGAAATCGGATTTCATCAACCGGGCTTCCCACGAACTTCGCACACCGCTCACCTCCGCCATTCTCATGACCGAATTGATCCAGGGCGGTGGGAGTCCGGAGGAGTTGAAGGAATACTGGCGTACCCTGAACAGTGAATTGAACCGGCAAAAGATCTTGATCGACCGGTTGTTGATCGCCGGCCGGCTGGAAAGCGGCATGATGAACCTGGAACGGGTTCCGACGGAGTTGGTTTCGATATTGCAGGAATCCATGCGGGCAGTGGGCTCGATCGCCGGAAAGCGAAAAGTTTCACTGACATTGTCAAGGCGGGATCCGATCCTGATCCTTGGCGATAAAAGCGGCTTGCAGCAGGTGTTTATCAACCTGATTAATAATGCCGCCAAATTTTCACCGGAGGGATCGGCCGTACGTATCGATGTGGAACACGCACAGGGCAGGGTCAGCGTTTCGATCTCCGACAAGGGGATTGGGATACCGCCGGAAGCCCTGCCGCATCTGTTTGAACGGTTTTACCGCGCAAAGAACGTTACCATCGCCGAGATCCCCGGGAGCGGGATCGGTTTGTACATCGTCAAATCCATTGTCGAGGAACTGGGCGGGTCGATCCATGTAAAAAGCGCCATCAATCAGGGGACAACATTTATTGTCACGCTGATCCCTGCCTCATAAGACGTACCCTGCAATTCCTTCATGTCGATGCTGGCTGCGGGGATTTTTGGGTTTGGGAGGAGAAGGGAATCGTAAAGCAGAACATCGAACCTTTGCCGGTACCGTCTGATTCCACCCAGATCCTCCCGCCGTGTGTTTCGATGATGCGCTTGACGAGGGCAAGCCCGATGCCGGTGCCTTCGATGGCAGGGTCGAGTTGCTCGAACAGGGTGAAAATCCGGGTTTGATACGGGGGTTCGATCGTGTTGTTCCTTCTCGGTACCAAACGATGGTTCTTGAAAAAATAGGAGTCGGATGAATTCTATCACCCGACTCCTATTAATGTGACCGCCCGTTGTGTCTGTCTATTTCTTTTCCCCAAACTTCTGCATCAGCAAATCCTTCAGTGTGGGTTTGCCGATCTCCTGCAATTCATAGCGCACGCGCTGACTCGGCTTCTTGATGTTGATGATCCGCTTCAGGTCGATGGGTGTGCCGATGATGACCATGTCCGCGTCCGAGTTGTTGATCGTCTCCTCCAGATCCTTTCTTTGTGCCTCGCCGTAGCCCATCGCGGGGAGAATCGGTCCGGTCTTCGGGTATTTTTCGTACGTGGCTTTGATCGAACGTACAGCAAACTGACGCGGGTCCACGATCTCCTTCGCTCCGAAACGCCGCGCCGCCACCAATCCCGCGCCGTACGCCATCTCGCCGTGCGTGAGGGTGGGACCGTCCTCCACCACCAAAACGCGTTTGCCGCGGATCGACTCGGGATCGTCGATGAACAACGGTGAGGCGGCTTCCACGAGAATCGCATCCGGGTTGAGTGTGTGAAGCGAGTCTCGAAGGGCGATCACCGAGTCGGGATTCGCAGTATCCACTTTGTTGATCACGATCACGTCCGCCATGCGCGCGTTTGTCTCACCGGGGTAATACGTGGACTCATGTCCGGGGCGGTGCGGATCGGCGACCACGATCTGAAAATCAGGTTTGAAGAACGGGAAATCGTTGTTGCCGCCGTCCCACAAAACGATATCCACTTCCTGCTCGGCTTTGCG
>DATKAU010000124.1:0-3081 GCA_035514655.1 Anaerolineales bacterium | reverse complement strand
ATCTCACCTGGTCGGCTGTCTCCGGTATGGAAACCCTCCTGCATGCTCTCTTCGCCTTTCTCGTCCTTTCCGCTTTGATCACCGGCTCGCGTCGATACCTCACCCTCGGTTTGCTTGTCGGGTTGAGTGTCTGGGTCCGCCCCGACGGCATGACCCTGTTGGGTCCGATAATATTTACTGCGTTGTTGGCTGAATCGACATGGTCAGCTCGAGGGACAGCCTTCGTCAAGACTGCCATAGGTTTCGGTGCATTATTTCTCCCATACCTGCTTTTCAATCTTGCCCTGTCGGGCAACCCGATGCCGAATACATTTTATGCGAAGCAGGCTGAGTATGAAGCCGTCTGGCTTTCCAGGTCGCTGGAAGATCGATTTGTGGATTACCTCTCGCCGATCATTGCCAGCCCGTTTCTTGTTTTAATTCCCGGCGCCGCCATCTGGCTGATCAAAATGATCCGCTCGCGGAATTGGGGGGCGTTGGCAGGTGTGATTTGGTTTTTCGGGTACATTGCCATATATTTCATGCGTCTGCCGGCATATCAGCATGGCAGGTATATCATCCCCGCGCTGCCTATTCTCTACTTGTGGGGGGTGATCGGTTTTCTTGAATTTGTTACATCGCCAGGGGCAAACGCGCGGCTTGTGTTTATATGGCAGAGGCTCCTCAGTGTGTTTTGTCTGATGTTTGCGTTTGTCGCCGCACGCCAGAACGCGTACGATGTGTATTGGATCGAAAGTGAGATGGTCGAAACCGCAAAATGGGTGCAGGCGAACACTCCCCCCGATGCTTTGCTTGCCGTTCACGATATCGGCGCACTGGGATATCACGTTTCAAACCCAATTGTCGACCTCGCGGGGTTGATCACCCCGGAAGTAGTTCCGTTTATCCGCGACGAACCTCGGTTGGCGGAGTATCTGGTTGAAACATCGTCCGATTATTTGATTGTCTTTCGAAACGATTACCCGAATCTAACTGCGCCACTCGCGCCTGTGTATGTGGCGGGCCAGGAGCCTGGTCCGATCCAGTTCGAATACGATATGCATGTCTTTCAGTTGAAGTAGGCCTAATACGAAATTGAAATGCGTCCGTAAACACCTCAAATTGCCCGCCTGTGCTGACTGTGCTATACTCCGTCCAAGATGATAACAGGGAACCGATTGCAGATGAATGAGATAACACTTCTCATCGCAGATGATCACCCTCTCTTTCGGCAGGGAGTGGTCGATGCGTTGTCGCTGGAGAAGGATCTGCGGGTGGTGGGGCAAGCCGCGGATGGAAATGAAGCGATTGAATTAATCCGAACCCTCAAACCGCATGTGGCAATCCTCGATGTAAATATGCCCGGTATGAACGGCCAGCAGGTCACGCACCAGGTTGCATCCGATCACTTGTCCACACGTGTGGTGATGTTAACCGGTTATGACGATATCGAGCAGGCGATCCACGCAATCCTTGCCGGTGCCACAGGCTACTGCGCAAAGGATATTGAACCGCAGGTGTTGACCCGAACGATTCGCGCGGTTGCAGAGGGGAAGTATGCCGTCAGCGGGAATATCTTCAACCGGCGCGAACTCGATCGCTGGATAGACGATCAAATGGAGGGCGCACGCCGTTCGTATAGCGAACCCGGAGCGCCGTTCCATCCCCTGTCGGATCGTGAAATGGAAGTATTGTCCTGTGTGGTGCGCGGCATGAGCAACAAGGAGATCGCCACCCTGTTGGGGATCAGCCATCAGACTGTAAAGAATCATGTAACTTCCATCCTGCGCAAGTTCGGCGTGGAAGATCGAACCCAGGCTGTTGTTTATGCCCTCAAGCGCGGCTGGGTGAAACTTCAATCTGCCCAGGAAAAAAGTCAGGAATAATTTATATGGATGTTGAATTATCTGGCGGCGAACCGGATCTGCAGACGGAACTCGAGGAAACTCAAAGGGCATTGCGCGAGGTCACATTGATGATCGAGCAGAGTCAGGTGGAGGTGTCGAAGCTCTCCCAGCGCAATGGGGCGATCACAACACACTTGCAGCAGATGCAGAACCAGATCGACAAAGTGCCTCAACAGGATATCCGCAGTGCCTACGATTCCGCGCTGGATGCACAGCAGCGGTTGTTCGTGATGCGCGGTCAACTGGAAAAACTGCAAAGTGAGAAATCCCATCTTGAACGCTTCAAATCCACCCTTGAGCGGGCGCGTACAGCCTTGGGCGCTGGTTCCGCCTCGGCTTCTGCCGGGGGGGCGAAGGGCTCGATGACCAGCGTTGAAATGCTGGTCAATGCGCAGGAGACTGAGCGCCAGCGCCTTTCGCGGCAAATGCACGATGGTCCTGCCCAGGCGTTGTCGAACTTCATCCTTCAGACAGAGATTGCCATGCGATTGATGGATGTGGATGTCGGTCAGGCGCGCGACGAGTTGAATAACTTGAAAGCCTCTGCCATGAGTACGTTTCAAAAGGTGCGCAATTTCATCTTTGAACTCAGGCCCATGATGCTGGATGATCTCGGCTTGATCCCGACCGTGCGGCGTTATGCCGAAGCCTTCAAGGAACAAGCCGGGGTGGATGTTAATGTAACCGTGACCGGCAATGAACGCCGACTCGAGCCGTATCTTGAGATTATGTTATTCCGCGCCATCCAGGAACTTCTCGGGAACGCGGCGCGGCATAGCCAGGGTACCCTCGTCAAGGTGAATTTGGATCTTGGGGATGATCGAATCCGCGTCAGCGTGGACGACAACGGCAGAGGCTTTGATCCTGAGTCTGTTCAGCAGGGAGCCAGCCTCGGGCTGAAATTGATCCGTGAACGAGCGGAGATGCTTGGCGGGAATTTTGAAATCGACAGCGCACCGGGGAAAGGCGCCCGCGTTTCGTTCGCTGTCTCTGCCAGGTCTTAATCAATTTTCGAGTTCGTTTAGGGTGCATAACAGGATTGTAAGCGAAATAGTACTGGTGGGACTTGCAAAGTAAACCGCCTTGTGTAAAATAGGCATAAATCTGAGAGTGGTTCTCAGTAGACAACCTTAATTGAAAGAAAGGAATACTGCCATGTTATTTGCTCCCAAGGAAAAAGGTCAGGGTCTCGTCG
>DATKAU010000123.1:0-3699 GCA_035514655.1 Anaerolineales bacterium | reverse complement strand
TACCGCCCTGCCGTTACCTGCATCGCCGGAGCCATCCGCCACACAGGGATTCGTATTCATTCCCGTTCTGGGGACGTCCAGTGTTTCACCTACTCCTACCGGTACACGTTTCACTCCGACCGCGAATCCTCTAACGTTGGCAAGCGGCTGCAACAACCTGCTATTAATCAGCGATGTTTCCATCCCTGCCGGCACGGTCATGAGGCCCAGCGAGACGTTTACCAAAATCTGGAAGGTGGGAAACAGCGGTACATGCAATTGGGCGCTGCAATACCGCCTAGTATTCACTGGCGGCGAGCAGATGGGCGGAGACCCGTCGGGGTTGGGCAGGGTCATCGAACCCACCAGATGGACTCAAATTTCGATCGAGCTGGTCGCCCCGAGGCGAGCCGGCACATATTCGGGCTACTGGCGCCTTGGCACACAATCAGGCTCACCATTTGGGTCGACGCTTACCGTAAGCATCGTGGTTGCTGCGCCTACAAACACGCCTCAGCCAACATTAAGCCCCACACCGGTCACGCCCTCTGTGGTGCCGAGCGAAACCCCATCCCCTACGAATACGCCCGTAACGGAGACGGCAACATCTACAACACCCTGATCGTTCATCGATTAGGATCTCTCTCTGTGTATAATGAGGGGGACGATCAATGATGGATTTCAGTAAAAGCATCACAATTGCACTGGGCGGCGGCGGCGCAAAGGGCAACGCGCATATCGGTGTCCTGCGTAGACTCGAGCAGGCGGGTTTTGTCGTTCGCGCGGCAGCCGGCACAAGTTTCGGCGGCCTGGTTGCCGTTTTTTATGCATTGGGAAATTCGCCGGACAAGATCGAAGAGATCTTCAACACGTTCGATCAATCTCGTTTGCATGGTCACACCGTTGGCGATGGACCGTCTCTTCTGGGGATTGAAGGCGGGAAGATCTGGCTTCAGGACAATCTCGGCGATCAAACCTTTGCCGATCTAAAGATTCCCTGCGCCCTCACGGCAACCGACCTGAAAAGCGGCAGTGAGGTCATTCTTACCGAGGGTCCACTCCTTGACGCTGTGCTCGCCACAACCGCAATTCCGGGGATTTTTCCTCCGCGCCGGATCGGTGACTGGGAACTCGTGGATGGCGGCGTGCTCGATCCGGTTCCGGTGGCGCCGGCGCGATCGCTTGCACCCGGCCTGCCGGTTGTGGCTGTCTCGTTGAACGATCCGATAGGCATGCCTGCCCAACCGTGGAATATACCGATCCCGAGTTTTATGCCGCAATCGCTCATGTTGCGGATCAGCCGATCGCGGGTTGCACAGGCGGTGGATGTCATTCTGCGTTCGTTCGATATCGTGAGCCGCGGTGCAGCACAATACCGGCTGGAAGTGGATCGACCTGATATTATCATCCGCCCGATCGTGGCTGACATCGATACGCTCGAACAGGTTGATGTCAGCGTTGTGGCGAAGCGAGGAGATGAGGCGGTGGATGCGATTCTGCCGGAACTGAACAACCTGTTTGCGTGGCGCAACCGCCTGCGCCGGGCGGTTGGTGTTTGACGATGAGAGACTTGCGCAAATATGCCCGGCAAACGAATGTGCGCCTTGGCGTTGGCGCGTTCCTGCTCCTGTTCATCGTTGGGTTGGGCTTGATCTATCTGATCTATGGATCAGGCGCGGCGATGATGGGTTTTCTCTGTTTGCTGGCAGGTCTCTCGCCGCTGGTGTTGATCTTTTTATCCCTGGAAGTTTTAGATTGGATTCAAAAACATGCAAACCGCGATTGATACCGAATTAATTGAATTCGAAGGCTGGACAATGCGCATCCGCCCTGCGCAGGATCCGAAACGGTTGATGCTGCTCATCCATGGCTATACCGGTGACGAAAACTCGATGTGGGTGTTCGCGCGTGATCTTTCGCAGCATTATTGGATGATCGCGCCGCGCGCGCCGCACCCATCGGAGACGACGGGGTACAGCTGGCGTCCGCTTCAAAACCCGGATCCTTCGACAGGCCCTGTCGGGCAGTCAGGACAGGGCTTCGGCAATCCCACGCTCGATCAGCTTCGATCTCCCGCCGAGGCATTGATCCGCCTCATCGACGCGTATCAGGCGTCGGCTGGGATCGAGGCGGATCAATTCGATGTGATGGGGTTCAGTCAGGGCGCGGTGATGTCCAATGTACTGGCATTCCTGTACCCGCAGCGCGTACGCAAGATCGGGATCCTTGCCGGGTTCGTGCCGAAGGGGCTGGAGGAATTGGTTCCCTCGCGCCCGTTGACGGAGAAGCCGTTCTTTGTCGCGCACGGCACCAGGGATGAAACCGTGACCATTGACCGGGCGCGCGCGTCAATGGATTTGCTCGAATTAGCCGGTGCGCAGGTTATCTATTGCGAAGACGAAGTGGGGCACAAGGTGAGCGTGACCTGCCTGCATGCGTTGAAAAATTTTTTCAGAGATTAATGTATACTCAGCCGGGTGTTGACTGGCATTTTGATTACAGGTATCCTTACGAAAGACTTAACGTACGTATGATTTCTGGAGCCGGTGGCTTCACAATACTGTGATGGAAGATGATGAAACGAAATATTTCCCGTCGTGATTTTCTCAAAATGACCGGCGCCAGCCTCGGGGCACTGGCGTTCAACCCGCTCCGGGACTTTGACTTCGACATTTTGGCGCGTCCCAAGCGCCTGCCTGAGTTTCCCAAAAGCGAGATCATCGGCCGCGTCCTGGAGCCGGATATTGATCTGCGCAACCGTCCGACAAACGACCCCAATCTGAACACATCCATTGCGAAACTTCCTGCCGATACGCTTGTGGAATGGAGCCGCGTGGTGATAGGGAACGTAATATTCGGCCTGAACAATCAGAAGTACGTGGAGACGCCGCAGGGATTTATATATTCATCTGTTGTGCAGCCCACACGGAACCTTCCTAATACTCCCATTTCAGAAATGCCTGCCGCACAGCCGGGTTTTTGGGCTGAAGTGACCGTGCCGTACGTTGATCTCGCCCATGAAGGATCGGTGGCATCACCGTGGCTGCAGGATCATATTACCTATAACTTCCCGCCGAGGCTATATTACGGCCAGGTGGTGTGGATCGATCAGGTCCGCACGGGTAACGGCTTTGTGGAATATCGCTGGAATGAAGGCGCCGAAGGTCACGGTTATGGCTATGGGGCATACAATGAATTTTATTGGGGAGATGGCGCGGCATTCAAGGTGCTCACCGAAGAGGATGTGGCGCCCATCAGCCCTGATATTGACCCGAACGAGAAACGAATCGAAGTCGATCTCGATTATCAAACGTTATCCGCCTACGAAGGCAGTAATGAAGTGTATTTCTGCCGTGTATCCACCGGATTGAAATATGATCCTGCCACGGGGCAGATCAGCGACAAACTTGCCACACCGGTGGGCAGCCTGCTGACTCATTGGAAGATCTACTCACTGAACATGACCGCCGGGACCTTTCAATCGGGCTATTCCACGCCTGCCGTGCCGTGGTCGACCATGGTCAGCGGCGACGGGATCGCTATTCATGGCGCGTTCTGGCATAATGCATTCGGCGAGAAGCGGTCGCACGGGTGCATCAACGTCACACCCGAGGATGCCAAATGGATCTTCCGCTGGACGACGCCGTACGTTTCTCTGGCGCAGAGCGAAATGCGCATGTCCCTGCCGGATCACGGTACGATTGTATTGACGACAGAATT
>DATKAU010000122.1:0-8698 GCA_035514655.1 Anaerolineales bacterium | reverse complement strand
AAAACGGAGACTGGCTCCCGGCGGTGGCGAACAGGTTCGGGGTGAGCATGAGCGAGATCACATCCCCGAAGATCTTCCCCGAAACCGGATACCTCGACACGGGCTCATTATTGATTATCCCCGATCGCCGCGACGTCAACACGCAGTACACGCCTCCCCTGCAGATCCTGCCGGACAGTGAAGTGGTGTATTCACCCAGCGCCGTGGATTTTGACGTTGCCGGGTATACCCGTGATGCCGGCGGATACCTCTCCACATACCGCGAATACCTCGGCTCCACCGGATGGATGTCCGGCGCGGCCGAAGTGGAGCGAATCGCTTATGAAAACTCGATCAACCCGCGCCTGCTGCTCGCGATCCTGGATTATGAAGCAGGCTGGGTACGCGGCACTCCAGTTGACGACTTCCGCAAGGAATTCCCGCTCGGCTACGAAAGCTATCGGACCAAGGGCATGTTCCTGCAACTGGCATGGGCAATCAACCATCTCGCCACGGGTTACTATGGATGGCGCGCGGGCACTCTCCATGAAATCACATTCCGTGACGGCATAACATATAAACTCGACCCCACGCTCAATGCCGGCACGGTCGCGGTGATGTATTATTTTGCCCAGCTTCACAGCCAGAACGAATGGCTGAGGATCATGGATCAAACCAGCGGTTTCTCGTCATTTTATATAAACATGTTCGGCGACCCGTGGACGCGCGCTGATGGGGCTGGACCGATCTTCCCCCCGAACCTCATTCAACCGAACATGGTTCTTCCTTTTGAGGCAGGCACGGATTGGGCATTCACAGGCGGTCCGCACAGCGCCTGGGAGAGTCACGGTCCGCTCGCCGCCGTGGACTTCGCGCCTTCCACCGATAAAAGCGGCTGCACCATGTCGCTCAAATGGATCGTAGCGACCGCGCCCGGGCTGGTTGTCCGTTCGGGCAAGGGCGTCGTGGTCATCGACATGGACGGCGACGGTCACGAACAAACCGGCTGGAACATCTTATACCTGCACGTTGCCACGAAGGATCGCGTCCCGGTTGGGCAATGGGTGGAACTGAACGATCGCATCGGGCATGCCTCGTGCGAGGGCGGCATCTCTACCGGCACGCACGTGCATTTCGCCAGAAAATACAACGGGGAATGGGTCACCGCCGAAGGTCCGATCCCCTGGGTGCTCAGCGGCTGGACAGTGATCGCCGGTGATGCGCCTTACCTGGGGAAACTCGTGCGCGGTAACCAGGTTGTCACGGCAGATGTGTATGGTCAGTCCAAGTCGCTGATCATCCGCGATGATGATGATTAGATTCTCTCCACATCAAAACCATACTCTCCACGAAGCATCGAAGGACTCAAAGATTTCAAGAAGCCCCACGGATCGAGAAGTTGCCTGCCAGGGGTCTCGACATCCTTCGCAGTCCATTCATTCTCTTCGCGTTCTACTTGGCTTCGCGGTTAAATCATTCCTGCTCACCGCCATCCTGCTCACCGCCTGTGCGCCGCGCGGATCAAACACAAGCGTCGAGAGTTTGATCACTCCACTCGCGCCGACAGCGATCCCTGCGCCCACCTCAGGCAGGCCGCAATTCTACCCCGGCGAACTCGTGGACTACACTGCGCAGAATGGCGATACTCTCACCGCGCTTGCCGAGCGTTTCAACACAAACACCGGGGAAATTTTTCAAGCCAACCCGATCATCCCCCGTGATGCGACAACAATGCCGGTCGGTTTGCCGATGAAGATTCCGATTTATTATCTGCCTCTGTGGGGAACGCCGTATCAAAGCATTCCCGATCATGCCTTCATCAACGGACCGGCGCACATCGGCTTCAATACCAGCGCGTTCGTCCAATCCACAAACGGCTGGTTGAAGCAGTATCGCGTGTACGCGGGCGGAAAAAGCCGCACCGGTGCTGAAATGGTGGATTACGTCGCGGTCAACTACAGCGTCAGCCCGCGGCTTCTGCTTGCCGTGCTTGAATATCAGGCGGGCGCGCTGTCCCAGCCCGAAAGACCATCTGCCAGATATTTGCTTGGTTTCCGCCGCACATTTTACGATTCGCCATACCTGCAACTGGTGATCGCCGCCAATACATTGAACAACGGCTACTACGGATGGCGCAGCGGAACGCTCACCGAATTCGACTTAACCGATCATTCGCTCACGCGCCCCGATCCCTGGCAGAACGCGGGATCGGTCGCGATCCAATACTACTTTTCAAGGCTTCAAGCAGGGGATGAATACCTCGCCTCGATTGGACCCGAGGGCTTGGCGCGTGCCTACCGGACCTTTTTCGGCGATCCGTGGGTTAATGCTCCCATCACCATCCCGGGCAGTCTGCGACAGCCCGAACTGCGATTCCCTTTCCTGCCGGGTCACGTGTGGGCATACACAAGCGGACCGCACACAGGTTGGGGCACGGGTCAACCATTTGCCGCGCTGGATTTTGCCCCTGCATCCGACGTATCCGGCTGCTTCACCGCCGCGCGCGATTTATACACAACCGCCATGGCTGACGGGTTGATCGTCCGCGCGGATGTGGACGGTGTGATCATCGATCTCGACAAGGATGGAGATGAACGGACAGGCTGGGTGTTGTATTATCTGCACACGGCAACCGACTCGCGTATTTCGGTCGGCAGGGAAGTGAAAGCAGGCGACCCGATCGGTTATCCCTCATGCGAAGGCGGCGCCTCCACAGGGACTCACGTACATGTGGCGAGAAAGTACAACGGCGAATGGATTCTGGCAGATGGGCCGCTTGCCTTCAACTTCGAAGGCTGGATCGTTGGCGGCGGAGCGCAATCCCGCGAAGGTACACTCACCCGCGGCGCGCAAATCATCGTCGCTTGTGAATGTTCCGATTTTGGGACGCGTGTCGAGTCGGGAATCCGCTAGATTATTCCCCCAACATGTTCTGCCACACGCCCTCATATACCAGGCGCTTGTCGCCGCCGCCCTCATCTTCATAAATTTCATAATGCAAATCCATCGGGAACGCCTGCTCGAGCATCGCCTGCGCGGGACAATATTTGGTGGCGGCCAGTTCGATGGATCTCAACACGGCATTTTCATCCACGTGCTTCCCCATAACCACAAATGTTATGAGAGCCTTCGTGAAAACTTTGGGGTGCTCGGGTGACCGGGGACCGTCAAAACGCACTTCGATGCCGGTCACATCCTGCCGCTTCTTCTGCATCACGGACAGAACATCCATCGCCTGACAGCCGATCAAACCGAGGGCGATCATTTCCATCGGGCGCAAACCACCGTCGTTCCCACCCATGGATGAGTCTGCATCCACGTGTATCGGATGACCTGAGGGACCCATGCCGATGAATTTCAATCCATTCTGCCAGTTGACGCTTGCCTTCATTGTGCCTCCCGGATGATCGGAGTTACATATCTTTCCAGATTTTTACGATCAATGGCGCCGAGCCAGAAGAATCGGAAGGTCCCCGTCCGATCGATAACGTACGAGGTGGGCAGATTCATGGTCTTGAAAGCCTCTTCAGTGGCAATGTATTTCGGGTCGAGCCAGACGGGGAAAGTCAACTTGAAGTCCCTCACGAATTGCAGGACATCCTTGGTCGGGTCGCCGTCGTTGATCCCAATCACAGTAAATCCTTCGTCTGCATATTTGTTGTGAAAGGCCTGGAGGGCGGGCATTTCCTCCTTGCATGGTTCGCACCAGGTTGCCCACAAGTTCACCAGCACCACCGTCCCGCGATAGTCAGCCAGCGAATGGGCTTCACCCTCAACATCGGTGAGAGTCAGCTCGGGGGCGGGATATTCCACTTCGACAGGGACAGCCGAAAGGTCGGTCTGAATAGGGAGATCCCGGAGAATATACAACACGGATGCGACGATCAAAATGAGGCCCAATCCCAGCAGGATGAAAGGGATGCTTTTTCGCATGTCCACAGAAGGTCTGACGTCCATCATCGGGGCAAGTATACCCTTCGTTGACAGTGCCCCACCGGGATCAGGAAGAACGTCCGGCAAGTTATGATGTTTGGTACTGGGGAACAGGAGAGTGGCAAGGTTAATATGCAATCGTGAACTATAATGTCCGACGATTGCCTGTTTTTCATGCCCTGAGCAGGGATCATGCAGGTCTGCTTGCGCCCCTGATCGAGTCTTTTTCGTATGACGCTGGAAATGTCATCATCCAGCAGGGGTCGAAGGCGGAACACATATATATCATCACGCGCGGCAAGGCAGAGATCACCTACAAGCCGTACGACGGCAATACAATCACGGTAACCCATGTGGATGCCGGAGGTGTCTTCGGGTGGTCGGCTGTCACAGGCAGCAGACTGTACTCGTCCTCCGCCATTGCCATCGAAATGATGGAAGGCATTCGGATGCGCGGCGACCGGATACGAAAGTTATCCAGGGAAAATCCAGAAGCCGGCAGGGAGATCCTGAACTGTCTCGCGGATGCCGTCGGTTCGCGCTGGAAGGACGCGCACGTCCAGGTGAGATCGATCCTCACACATGGGTTGAAGTAAAAAAACAACAGCCGGTTTTCAAGCCGGCTGTTGTTTTAATTTGGTTGTTCTCAACGAGAATCAGGGCGTGGATTGATTTCGGAAGAACCGGAAAACGAAATACCCACCAAGCACAATCAATACCGCGGGCCAGACGTACTCAAGCAATCCCACGGCGGGAGATCCAATAATCGAGCCGAAAATCAGCAGGATCACGCCGGGAATGAATGCCCATGACCTTCCACCTCCGCCGGGGAGAATGGCGACGAGGATAAAAGTGAGCCCCAAGCCGAGAAAGAAGAATCCGCCGCTGTCGATGCCGGACAGCTCATCCATTACGGAGGTTGCGCCGAGTGTGAGCAGGACCCCACCCGGAATGATCGCCCACCAACGACTGGTATCGGTGAAATATACCCACCAGAACGCAAGGCTGATCCCGGCAAAGAAGACCAGGCCGTCGAAGGCTTCCAGCGAATCAGGCAGAAAATTGGAGAGGGCAAGCCCGAGCAGGGTAAACCCGGGGAACGCCGCCCACCAGTTGGCGCGGTCGCGATACAACATGTAAAGGAAAAACAAACCCACCGCGCCCCAGAGGATGCCCCAGAAAATGTCGCCGACATCTGAAATGATATTAAGACTGCCCAGCAGGCTCAACACGCCGCCGAAAACAAGCAGGATGCCGAGCCATAATCGCGGATCGAATCGTTTCATGTCATTCTCCTTATTTATTTCCCGCTCCTGCGGGGTCTGAGACCCCGCAGGAGCGGCATATTATTTTATCGTCACCGACCCCAACCCGCTTTCGATGGTGATCTCGGTGCGGTCTGCGGATGAATCAAAGTTTGCCGATTGATACATGCCCGAGTCCAGTTGGGGGAAACGGCTCTGATCCACGTTCATCGCGGTGACGCCCTCCTTCACGCGGATTCTCGCCGCGGTCGCTTGGGGGACGCGAATGTTGATCGACGCCGCACCAGCCTCAATATCCAGCATCGACGCGCCGCGCGCAGGCATCACCATATCGGTACTGCTGGCGCCCGTGGACAATTCGACGTGAGTCGCGAGCACATTCTCCAGATCAACATCGAGACGGCTTGCACCTGCTTCGATCTTCACCGTGACGGGAACTTCCAGCGTGAGTTGATAGCGCCAGACGCCGGTCTCAGGTCCGATGACAGGGATGACGGACGGTCCCGCCTCCACCTTTACGTCGAGCCTGTCCCCGGTTAAGTGGCTGGATTGATTCATCCCCACCGCGGACGACCCCACGATCGCCGTGCCCGAAGGCGCGCCGCCTTTGATCTCGATCTGCCCCGCGCCGTGTGCGAATTTATATCGCACACTCTTCGCCGCTTGAAGAGGAACGGTGAAGGTCTCCTCGTTCGCCAGATCAGGCTTCCAATACACGTTCAGGATGATCCAGCCGCCGACGAGGATCAACATCAGGGGCCAGATGAACGTGAACACATTCGAGATGATCCCCTGCGCCTGCAGAAAGAACAAACCGCCGAGCAAGATCAACGCCAGCCCCCAGAAGATATTATTGCGTTTCATTTTGGCTTCCTCCGCTCCGCATCAAGCCGCGCGCAAGCACGAAGACTCCGAGCAGGATCAGGATGATCGCCGCGCCGTATTCCCCGAGGAAATTAATATCCCCGAGGAAGGTGGCAAAGACGAGAAACAATACTGCACTGATGACAAGCAGACGCAGGCCTCCTGCCAGGTTCCGGCGCGTGTTCTCACCGAGCAACCCGGCGAGGATCGTACCGACCCCCACGAAGCCGGGGATGAGCGTCCACATGTATGCCCAGGACGAATAGTCGTTGACTTGATCTTGATAGAACAGGATGCCGCCCACCCCGGCGACTATGGAAGCGGGGACTGCCATGCCCGGCGCGTTGGTCACCAGGCCGATTAACAAAATCAGCACGCCAGCGCCGATGGTCCACATTGCCCCGGTCATGTTTTCGGTGAACTCCTGAAGCGACGGCACCTGCCGTGTCAGCACCAGCCAGGCGCCGATGGCGATCAATAAAACGCCAAGGAATAGATTGGAACGGTTTTGTCTCATGGTTTCATTCTCCTCTGAATGGTTCGTACCTTTTTAAGGATCTACGGCGGGCGGCTTGAAAAGTTTCGAGCCCCGGCGTAAAACCAGCCACTATTATGGCGCGTTCGGGTCTGAATTGCAACTGCTGAAGATCATAATATCGGGCTTTTACTCGTGCAAAAGATCCTTCGCCACACTTGTGCCTGCGCGCCTTCGGCAGAATGCAGGCAGGGATCACACTGTTCGTGCCGCGAACAACGGCGGTGCGAGACGGCAGAGAAAAAGCGAGCCTTTCTCAAAAGTCTCTGTGGGCTTATCATCCCCTTGCGGGACTGTGGCTAAGCAAGGGTCAAATATGCTCAAGATCTCCTATAAAACGGCTTTCGCCAACGCCTCCAACCCAGGGAGATCGTCCAGATCGAGCCATTGCAGCATGATGCGCTGTAAACCTGCCTGCTCCAATTCATGCAGCTGTTCCCGAACCTGACTCGCGTTCCCCACAATAATGCCGCGCCCGTGCAGTTCATCGAAGGTACGCTTGCGGGCGGTGATCTTTTCCCGCAGCGCGGCATCGTCTTTTCCGAACACGCACCCGGTCATCAGCGAACGCCGCACAGATTCGGGTTTCCTTCCCGCGGCAGTGAGCATCTCAGTGAGAAGCGTATTCAATCGCGAGAAATCCGCCATTGTCTGGAAGTTGCAGTTCCACTCAGCGGCATACCGCATCACGTTCGCCATCGTCCGTTTGCCGCCATTGCCACCGACGAGTATTCTGGGTCCGCCGCTCCGTTGAGGTCGAGGTAACAGAGTTGCGCCGCGGATTTGGTAATATTTCCCCTCAAACGTGACAGGCTCATCACTTAGCAGTAAACGCGTCACCACTTCCATGCCTTCGTCGAAGCGATCGAAACGTGGTTTTGGATCAAGCAGATCGAAGCCGAAAAGTTGATGCTCGCGATCCTGCCAGCCCGCGCCCAAACCGAGAGTCAATCGCCCTCCTGATAAATCATCCACAGCCGATGCCATGCGCGCCGTCATAGCCGGATGGCGAAACGAGAACGGTGTCACGAGCGGACCGAACTCGATCCGCTTCGTATTATCAGCGAGCCACGTCAGCGACGTCCACAATTCGAGAGATTCCAGATCGGGCGGGCTGGCATTGGTGAAGTGATCCGAACGGTACAAGCCGACAAATCCCAACTCTTCGACCAGCCGGGCAATCTTCTGCCAGCGCGACCAGGTCAACCCGTATTGTCCTTCGATCATGATTGCGATTTCGGGCATATCAACTCCTTGCGGAATAACGTAGCCATAGAGATCACAGAGAGCTCTGAGAAAATCTCTTTTTTTCTCTGCCGTCTCGCACCGGCGTGCCGCCGTTGTTCGCGGCACGAACGGTGTGTTCTCTGTGGCGGATTTTCATTTGACTATCGCTGGCAACGCGAGCCACTTCCCTTTTTGTTTTGGATGTTCACACTCCACCAGGGCACGCTTCGCGACCAAGCCGGAGATTGATCGCGCCATCAATTCTTTTTTCCACCCGAAAAGTTTCCCCGCTTCGCCCTCCGCCGCCGCGCCTACAGACTCGAAATATAACTCGAGCAGTTTTGTGCGGGCGTTGCCTTCGTTGATCTTGCGAGCCTGTTCTGGTAGTTCGGGGAAATGCCGCGGCACGATTTCGTAGATATGCGAATACTTCCACGCGCCAGCCTCCGCAACACCAACAGGCAGGATTTTGAAGTCAGCTTGCAGGATCTCAAGCGCCTTGTTGAACTCCGAATCTTTTGCATTCCCCAATTTGGCTGCGCGCCGCAAGTCAATCGAGTTAAGCGCGCCTTCCTTCAAGATCGCTTCATAGACCTGTTTCGCGGATTGTGGTAATCGTCCCTCCTCATAGGCAACCAGATAATCCTCCTCCGGCGCTCCATAGTTTTCAGAGAGGGCATAAAAGTACGGCGCGATCTCCAGCGAGATCATCGTCGCTTTTTTGCGGAGGATCTTTCCATAATACCAAATCTTCTTGTTGAGAGCGCCATCCTTCCACCCCCACGTGACATGACCGGGATCATCGTGCGCATCGGCAACCGGACGATTCCCTGCCACAGCAGTCCAAAGATTCGGGAGATCGATCCCTTTGATGGGCCAGAAGTAGACAAAGCCG
>DATKAU010000121.1:0-3875 GCA_035514655.1 Anaerolineales bacterium | reverse complement strand
GGAACGATGTATAGGGGCCCTTCGCCACTCAGGGTGACACGGACTTTATATATTTTAGAGTATTATTGCCTGAACCACCTGTACAATCATCATAAAGGAAACCATGTCACGTAACCGAATTATTCTAGTCACCATGGGGGTGATGCTCAGCCTGTTCCTCGCCTCGATGGAATCCACTGTCGTTGCCACCGCCATGCCCACCATTGTCGGGCAGTTGGGCGGGCTGGAACATTATTCGTGGGTCTTTTCGGCGTTCATGCTTGCCTCTACAACGACAGTCCCGCTCTACGGAAAACTCTCGGATATCTACGGCAGACGTAATATTTACGTCATTGCCATGGCGCTCTTTCTGATCGGTTCCATCCTGTGCGGGCTGGCAGAGACTCTTACGCAGTTGATCCTGGCACGCGCGCTGCAGGGAATCGGCGCGGGTGGGATCATGCCGCTGGCGTTTATTTTGATCGGTGAGATGTTCTCGCTCGAACAGCGCACGAAAATGCAGGGAGTCTTCTCAGGGGTTTGGGGTGTCTCCTCGATCGCGGGTCCGCTGCTGGGCGGGTTTATCGTGGATCAACTCTCGTGGCACTGGATCTTTTACATCAATGTGATCCCCGGTCTGCTGGCTGGGGCGCTGGTCGCGTTTGCGTGGAAGGATCAGGCCCGGGCGTCTGAACGACCCGCTGTCGATTATACGGGCGCGTTCTTGCTGACCGCCGGGGTCATCATGCTCCTGCTCGGGTTGATGGAACTGGGCACATCCCGCGGTTGGATTCTGCTGGCTGCCGCCCTCGCTTTCTTCCTCATTTTGATAGTGGTGGAGCGCCGCGCAGCAGACCCGATCCTGCCAATCCCGCTCTTCCGCGACAGTCTTTTTTCCACTGCCGTGGCTCACGGCTTGTTTACCGGCTGGGCTGTGTTTGGAACGATCTCGTTCATCCCGCTCTTCGTGCAATCGGTGCTCGGCGCAAACGCCACACAGGCGGGCATCACCGTCACGCCAATGCTGCTGGGTTGGGTGGGTGCCAGCATCTTTGGCACACGCATTTTGTTGAAGGTTGGGTATCGCCGGTTGAGTCTCATTGGCACAGCTGTGTTCGTGGTGGGTGCATACCTTCTGGCGTTTGCCAGCGCCGGTTCGGGCCAAATTCTCGTAATGGCGTTCGTCACCTTGATGGGCGCCGGCATGGGGCTTTCGATCCCCGCTTTCGTAATCGCCGTGCAGACCACCGCGGAACGGCGCCATCTCGGCACCGCCACGTCCATGCTCCAGTTCAGCCGTTCGATGGGCGGGACGTTGGGCGTGAGCGTGATGGGCGCAGCGTTGAGCGCGCGGCTGGCTTCGAACTTAAGCGCCTCGGGCCTGGATACGAACCTGGTGACACAATTACTCGAGCCTTCGCCCGGCTCGGCGAATTTGATCGACGCAGGCGTGCGACTGGCGATGGCAGATGCCATTCACCTCGTCTTTGTGATCGCGTTCGTGGCGGCTGTGTTCGGCCTGGTCGCGGCGTTTTTCACGCCGCGCAAGGAATTAAAGGATAATGTCGCTGCTGTTTCACCTGCGATAGCAGATTGATTTACAAATTGACACTCGCGTCGATACCCATGCGATGGAATCGCCGGGTATTTTCGGGTATGATTGTCCAATCGTTGTCCGGACTACCTCAAAGGAGGACAAGCATGACTTTTTTACAGATCTCACAAGTTCAGGGGCAGACCCCCGTTACAGTCTTTGAAATCAGCGGCCGGATTAATTTGGGGAATTACAAGGAAATCGAACGGGCTGCACAGCAGGAGTATGAGAACGGCATGCGGAATCTGGTTCTGGATATCAGTGGAGTGGATTCACTGACAAGCATCGGCATTCGCACACTGATTGTCATTCACAAGCTGCTGACTCGTGACAAGGCGGGCAGGCTCAAGCTGGCTGGTGTGATTCCACCCGTCCGCGATATGTTTGATGTAGCCGGCGTCTCGCAATTCCTGGAAATGCACGATACAACCGACGAAGCGGTTGCCGCCTTCTAAACAAGGCGCGGCTTTCATTTCATTCGCAACGAAGCAAGTCTTAATATCCTGGATAAGGAGACCGGCGGTCGCCGGTCTCCTTCCCTTTTGCGGTATCATTGCCCGCACAGGAAAATCCATGGATCATAAAATCATCGACGGAAAGAAACTGGCGCAGACGGTCATGGACGATGTGGCCGCCCGCGTCCTCAAACTCAAGGAACTTGGCTGGACGCCGCTCTTGATCTCGATGGATGTGGGCGACAGCGGGGCGGTCTCTCTTTATATCAAGAATCAGCAGCGCGCCGCCGAAAAGGTCGGCATCGAATTCGCACACCATCATTACCCGGGGAATATCACCCAGCGCGAGATGATCGCGGCGATCCAGGCGCTCAACGCGGACCCGCGCGTGACCGGCATCATTTTACAACGCCCCGTGCCCAAAACTCTCGACCTCGAGGAACTCGAGAACACCATCCATCACAGCAAGGATGTGGAGGGGATGAGCTCACTCAACATCGGCAAGATCGTCTACGGAGACTCCTCGCTCGGACCCTGCACATCGCTTGCCTCGGTGGAACTGCTCAAATCCACCGGCTTGAACCTACGCGGGCTCGAGGTGGTCATCGTCGGTCATTCCGAAATCGTGGGAAAACCGGTTGCGCTTTTTCTTGTGGAGGATTTGGCCACCGTAACGATCTGCCATCACGGCACGCGTAATCTTTCGTATCACACCCGGCAGGCGGACGCCTTGATCGTCGCGGTGGGCAAGCCCGGCTTGATCACCGCAGACATGGTCAAACCCGGCGCGGCGGTCATCGATATCGGCATCAATCAAGTCGAGGTCACAATGCCGGACGGAACGCGCGGCACGAAAGTCGTCGGCGATGTGGATTTTGAAAGCGTGAAACAGGTGGCAGGCTGGATCACCCCCGTCCCCGGCGGCGTGGGACCGATGACGGTCGCCATGCTCCTGCGCAATACCATCGTCGCCACCGAGCGGCAAAAGCAGCGTTACGAAGAAGCGCTGCTCGCCACATGAACGTCAGGCTGACTCACATCGGCACGGCAACACTTTTACTCGAGATCGGATCGCTCCGCCTCCTCACCGACCCCGTGTTTGATCCTGCCGGCGGCCGCTACTCCTTTGGCTACGGCACCGGCGGGATGAAATTAACGGATCCGTCGATCAAGCCGGAAGCGATCGGCAGGATCGACGCTGTATTGTTGAGTCACGATCAACACGAAGACAATCTCGATCGCGCGGGCCGCGCCCTGCTGCCAAAGGTGCGGCAGGTGATCACCACACAAGCAGGCGCAAAAAGGCTGGGCGGCAACGCTCTCGGCTTGAAAACATGGCAAGGCACAACCCTCGCATCAAACGGATTCCAGATCAAAGTGACAGCCTTGCCCGCGCATCATGGCTCGCTGGGGAGTCACCTTATCGTCGGCAAAACGACCGGCTTCCTGCTCGAATGGAACGGTCAACAAAACGGCGCGTTGTACATCTCCGGCGACACAGTCTGGTTCAACGGCATCCACGAGATTGCCGGCGATACAAAATCGGCTCTGCCATCCTGCATATCGGCAGCGCAGGTTTCCCGATCACCGGACCGATCCGTTTCACCCTCAACGCCATGGACGCGGTCAATATCGTCCGCGCGCTTAACCTGCTGCGCGTGATCCCCGTCCACCACGAAGGTTGCAGTCATTTCCGCGAACCGAGGGAAAAAGCAGACAGGGTTTTCACGGAAGCGGGCATCGCAGACATTATCCAATGGCTGTCTCTGGGCAAGCCGGCGGACATCGCCCTGTAACGGCGAATGGAGTGCATGATGAGCCTCATCCAAATCACCCAACGCAATGAA